>DAHVXO010000232.1 GCA_027356675.1 Symbiobacteriaceae bacterium
TCCCCAAGGGGCGGCCTTGTTCTTTGCCTTGGGATGATTCCGGTCCTGAAGCTTGGAAATCCGTGGCAAACTCCGTAAGATGGCAGCATGGTGATCCAACCGGCATCACAGGGAGGAGGGCCACCCGATGCAGAAGCTGCAGGATTTGGTATGGCTATGGATGATTGTGGGTTTCTCGGTGCTACCGGCGATCCGGCAGTGGCTGGTCCAGATGCGGCGCAAGCTGCTCATCGCCAAGATTGAGCAGGAGCGTGGCACCAAGGTGATAACCATGATCCATCGCCAGTCTTCGGGCATACTGGGCTCGTTGTTCGTCCGGTACATCAACCTCGATGACAGCGAACGAATCACCCAGGCGATTCGGGAGGCGGGGGACAGGCCCATCGACTTCCTGATGCACACGCCGGGTGGCCTGGTTATCGCGGCCGAGCAGATTGCGCGGGCGCTTCATGCCCACAAGGCGGGAGTGACGGTAGTGGTACCGGAGTATGCCATGTCCGGCGGCACCCTGCTCGCTCTGGCGGCTGACCACATTCTGCTGGATCAGAACGCCATGCTCGGACCGATTGATCCCCAGCTGAACAGCACGCCTGCCAGCGCCTTCATGAAAGTTATAAGGGTCAAGGATCTCAACTCCGTGTCGGACCAGACCATCATGATGGCGGACATGGCTGAGAAGGCCACCAACCAGATTCGCCAGACTGCCTACAACCTGCTGCGGGGGAAGCTGGGCGACGACAAAGCCATCCAACTCGCGACCGTGTTGACGGAAGGCAGGTGGACCCACGACTATCCGCTGCACGTTGAGCAACTGGTTGAGATGGGTCTGCCGGTCATCACTGATATTCCCGCCCCCTTCTGGGAACTGCTAGGCCTTTCGCATGCTGCCCAGACGCAGGTGATGCGCAAGGTCTCGGATCAAAAAGCAGCGGGTCAGCGCTAGGTTGACTGCATAGAGTCCTGGGCACCGGACATACTATGCCTGGAGCCGTTGCTCGACCAACGCAGGTGGAGCCGGTTCCCCCGCACTGGCGGCGGGTTCGCCCTATCGGGCCCAAGGGCTCCGGCGGCGCCTCGCCAACGCCTCGCGGCGCTCGGGTACCCGGGCGCCGCTTCGGGTTGTCGCCCGCCCCGGGCATACCCCTCCGGGGTTTTTTCGCGCCCCGCACATACCCTGCGTATACCACAGGCGTCCAAACTGGTAGAATCGAGTACACGAGACTTCGTGGATAGGAGGATGCATCATGCACAAAGTCGTCATTCTAGGCACCGGACCAGCCGGCTTAACCGCTGCCATCTACACCGCACGTGCGAATCTGCAACCGCTGGTCATTGAGGGAAATGAGCCCGGTGGGCAGTTGACGCTGACCACCGAGATTGAGAATTTCCCTGGGTTTCCGCAAGGCATCATGGGCCCAGAACTCATGGATAACATTCGTGCGCAGGCGGAGCGCTTTGGCGCTCAGTTCCGCACCGGCTGGGCGACCAGCGTGGACTTTTCCAGCCGACCTTTCAAGATCACCGTCGACGAATCCGAGGTCATCGAAGCCGAAACCGTCATCATTTCCACTGGTGCATCGGCGAAGTTGCTTGGGATTCCCAACGAGAAGGAGAACATTGGCCGCGGCGTCTCCACTTGTGCGACGTGCGATGGCTTCTTCTACTCCGGCAAGAATGTGCTGGTCGTCGGCGGCGGGGACTCGGCCATGGAGGAAGGGAATTTCCTCACCAAGTTCGCCGGCGTAACCCTGGTACACCGACGTAGCGAACTCCGGGCATCGAAGATCATGCAGGACCGGGCGCGTCAGAACCCGAAGGTCTCGTGGGCGCTCGACGTCACCCCGCTGGAAGTCGTCGCTGGTCCCAAGGGCTTTGAGGCGCTCAAGGTGCGGGACAACGCGACCGGCGAAGAGCGGCTGCTCAAAGCCGACGGTATGTTCGTTGCGATTGGACACACGCCCAACACAGCGTTCCTTCAGGGCCAATTGGAGATCGACGACGTTGGTTATCTCAAGACCAAGCCTGACTCCGCCGAAACCAGTATCCCCGGCGTCTTCGCCTGCGGCGATGTGCGGGACCACAAGTACCGCCAGGCTATCACCGCTGCGGGTTCGGGTTGCATGGCGGCCCTCGACTGCGAGCGGTACTTGGAGAACTCGGCGGTTCACGACTGGTCCAAGTCCTTGAACCAGTAGCAGCGAGAAGGAGGAGGCCCGCCGTACGTAAGTCGGCGGGCCGACTTTTCAGGGGGAGCCTATCATGAAGCACCTGATCATTGGCACTGCGGGGCATGTCGATCACGGAAAGTCGGCCCTGATCCGGGCGCTGACCGGCGTGGAGACCGACCGCTTCCCCGAGGAGCGTGAACGGGGCATCTCCATCGATATCGGGTTCGCACAGTTCGTGCTCCCCGGCGGGCGCAAGGCCGCCGTTATCGACGTGCCCGGGCATGAGCGTTTCATCAAGAATATGCTGGCGGGCATCACCGGCATCGACCTGGTGCTTCTGGTGGTGGCGGCTGACGAAGGCGTGATGCCACAGACCCGAGAGCATCTGGATATCTTGCGCCTGCTGGAGATCAAGCAAGGTATCATCGTCCTGACCAAGCGAGACCTCGTCGATGCGGAACTCCTGGAACTGGTTGCCGATGATGTTCGTGAAACCGTCAAGGGCACGTTCCTCGAGAACGCCCCGGTCGTGGCGGTCTCGAGCGTTACGCGCGAAGGTCTTTCGGACCTAACGGGGACACTGGACCGCTTGCTGGAGCACACGGAATCCAAGGATGTCACTGCCTTTGCGCGGCTTCCTGTGGATCGCTCCTTCGTTCGGTCGGGGTTTGGCACGGTGGTGACGGGGACACTAGTGGGCGGCACCATCAGCGAGGGTGACCGGATGGAACTGTTGCCGCTCGCCCTCGAGGTGCGAGTGCGGGGCTTGCAGGTCCACGGGGAAAAGGTGATGCGGGCTGAGGCGGGTCAGCGCGTGGCTGTCAACCTCGCCGGCATCGAGCGCAGTGATGTTCAGCGCGGTCACGTACTCTGTGCCCCGGGTTTTCTCTCCCCCACGACCTCATTCGCAGCCCGACTTCGCCTTCTGCAGTCGTGGCCCAGGGAGATGCCTCATGGGGTGCGGGTGCACGTGCACACTGGTACCAGTGAAGTGCTCGGCCGGGTCCTGCTCATTCAGGGCGACCAGTTGAAGCCTGGGGAGCAGGATTACGTCCAGATCAAGACGGAGGAGCCCCTGGTGGTCGGACGGGGGGATCACTACATCATCCGGTCCTACAGCCCGGTCCACACCATGGGGGGCGGGGTGGTGGTTGAACCCCACGCCAACTACAAGCGGTCCCAGGCTGATCAGGCGCTGGCCGAACTGGAGGTCAAGGAGAGCGGCGGCCTGGGTGGGGTCATCGCCCAGACCCTCGCACGTTCGGGCCTGACCCCGCTATCCGTGCCAGAAGTGGCCCGCCGCTCCGGAATTCCGCCTGAGACCATTCTGGCCGAACTCCCTGGACTGAAGGTGGATGTGCGCACCCTGGAAGGTGAGTTGCTGATCCACCGGCAGGGATTCGGTCTCTTTCTGGGTGCAGTGCGGGACCAGCTACAGACTTACTACAAGCAGTTTCCGCTACGCCTGGGACCAGCGAAAGAAGAGATCCGGCGCAAACTTGGCATAAGCGGCAAGGAGTTCAGTGCCCTGCTCACTACCGCTGAGACTGCTGGTGAACTGGCTGTGATGCATGAGCGGGTTACGCTCCCCGGACGGACACCGGTGCTCAATGCCGGGCAGGCGAAGATCGCAGAGGCGCTCTTACGGGAGGTCGGCAGTGCCGGCTTCAACCCGCCGAGCTTGGCTGAGCTGCGGGAGCGGGTAAAGGCCCGGGATACCGATGAAGTGATCGTGTATTTGAGCGAACAGGGTCAGGTCGTGCGCATCGGCGACGACCTGATCGTGGATGCCGCCGCACTGGAGGAAGCTGCCCGCCGCACACGCAAGCAGCTGCGCACAGCCGGGAAAATAACCGTGGCGGATTTTCGGGACATGCTGGGCACCACCCGCAAATACGCCCTCCCGCTCCTGGAGTGGCTGGACGAACAGAAGATAACCAGGCGTTCAGGCGATGAACGCCTGGCCGGCCCCAACGCTTAGCACACCGCCTCCGAGTATGTCTCGGGGGCGTTTGTTTTTGCGCTGACAACGGAAATTGAGTGGCAAGACGGACAAGTTGCCAACTCCTCGGCCGAAGTATTTAACATGGGACGGCAGAGCCTCGGTTGGTCAGCCGCAGATCGACGAAAATCTTGGGACAAAACTTATTTGGTATGGAACATTCGGCGGCTTCATTCCGTCTTTAGGGACAGAGAGGTCGTTCTCAGAAGACAAACACAGGGAGGGTCCCCCATGAACTGGAGGAGGCGCCAGGAGGAAGCGATCCGAGAGCTGTCGCCAGAGGTTGGCCGGTTCGTCCGCATGGTTCTGGTGGATCTGGAACATGAGAATATCTTCGATGCACCCGGCGTAATCAGTGGCGTGCTTTGGAAGATGCGGGTTGCCGATTCCGACGTGATCCGTGGCGCCGTATCACGGACCGAGCGAGTGCTCAAGACCGCCTTCGCCCGAGGCTGTCTTCAGCGCATCGGGGCCTGATCTTCATGGCTAGTACCCAGACCCGCAGGACCCATCACGGTGATCACGGCCGCTACCTCGGCTAAGACGGGACAATTGCCCGGGGTGGGGGTCTTTTCTGCCGCCCTGGGAGGAAGTCAGGACGAATCCAGCGAACTCCCTCCACGGTCGATGCCGCAAAGTGTTTGGGGGTATCCGCGTGGGCAAGATCCTGGTAGTCGACCCATCATTGCTTGATCGTAAGCGCATGCGCAGTGTTCTTGAAGCCGCGGGTCATGCCGTGATGGAGATGACCAACCCCGGTCAGGTGATGGCCGAGCTCGGCAATGTCGCCCCCGGAGCGATTAGCCTGGTGCTAACAGAACTGTACTTTCCGGACGGCAACGGCGTGGACCTGATTCAGTGGATGAAGCAGTCGCAGGCCCTGGCGTCGGTCCCTGCGCTCATCGTGACGGCACAAGTGCCGCGAGAAACGGTGATTTCTCTCGTGATGGCCGGTGCCTCCACGGTAGTGACCAAGCCCTTTGGTGGCGACATGTTGCTGAGGCGCGTGACCGAAACCCTGGCGGCCCAGGTCGCCTTGCGGCAGGGTGAAGCGGAGAGTGTCACCTGGCACCTGGACGACTACTTGCGGCGGGAACTGAAGCGGGCCGAGCGCAACGGCGCCTACTTTTCGGTGGTGATGTGCCACGTGCTCGACCATATGGACGGGCAGGCGCTGCCTCATCTGATGGGCGGGCTGGTGCACATTATGCGCGAGTCGGACGTTCTGGCCAAGATTGGCGACGACGAGATTGTGATCTTGCTGCCGGACACCGATTGGTCCGGTGCAACCGTGGTGGAGTCCCGGGTGCGTGCCGTCCTGCAAGTCCTGGAGGATGACAAGGCGACTCGGGCTATGATCCCGATCAAGGCCCATACGGGAGCCGCTACATTCCCCACCGAAGCAGCCGATGTGGAGAGTCTGCTCGCACTGGCTCGGTCCCGGTCTGCCTGATTTCCTGAGCCCTCACCCTGCGCCCGGGGCATTCGCCTCGGGCGCATTTTACTTGGCCGGGAAACCTCCCGACTGCCATTGACGTTCAAAGGGCGTGGGTGTGAGGAGGGAGTGGCGTGAGGCGAGGTATGGTGGTTCTGCTCGTCCTGGGGCTCCTACTGTCCGCATGCATGACGCGGGCGCGTGAGCCGCTGAGCGGCGACTTCCAGGTGATTGCGCTGGACGATCTGCCACCGGGACTGCGGGCCACCGGCGGTCAAGTTGGCGCAGAGCCAGGCTTGTACGTGGAACGGACCGATGACGGCACTTACCTGCTCCTGACGGTGGGGCGCCAGGACCCTGATGTGACGGTCGAGGTCCTTGAGGTCCGGCGCACTGCGGCGTCCCGCCGGGAGGTCCGGGTCCTTGCCGTCGTGCGGAAGCGACCGGGTGCTGCCGTTTCCGCCGCGGCCATCAGGCTGGAGACGACGGCGACATGGAGGTTTACGGCACGGCTGAGCACTCCCGGTCAAGGCATCGTGGAACTGCAAGGCGTTCCGGTAGATGACTTGGGACCATTGGCTCACCGCGGGTCTTAAGACCCATCATCTGGAAGACGTTGGGGGGCTACCGCCTTACGATCCAGGTCGAAGGGCACTCGGGGTCTACGCCGGCAGCGATAGCCGGCGCATGGCCGCGGAGAACAAGGGGGATTTTACCGCGAGGAAAACCGGCGAAGGGAAACAATGTGAATCGAAAAAGGAGAGACTCCTGCGGCTCTTGAATACTGCCTATGCAAGTCCAAGCGAGGAGCGGGGTAACTTTGGATCTCCCGGCACACCTGGCCAACCTGACCAGGGCAAGCAGCATCACCGGACGAGAACGGGCAGTGGCAGAGGTGTTGCTTTCGGAGTGGGCACCGCTGGTTGACGAAGCGAAGCGTGACCGGCTGGGCAGCTACATCGGTCTCAAACGCGGCGTGGCGTCTGTGGCCGAATTGCGGTCGCTTCCCCTGCCGGGTCCCGAAACCGCCACCGGGCGGCCGGGAGCACGGCGACCGGGGCCGCCGCGTGTCATGGCAGCGGCGCACATGGATTCCATCGGCGGGATGGTCACCCGGATCGAGCCGGGCGGTTTTCTGCGCTTTACCACCGTGGGTGGTGTAGACCGGCGCCTGCTCGTCGCCCAGGAAGTCGAGGTCCACGGCACCCGATTGTTGCCCGGGATCATCGGATCCAAACCACCGCACGTTACCACGCCGGAGGAGCGAACCAGGCTGATCCCGCTGGAGGAACTGTACATAGACACCGGCCTGACGGAAGCCGAAGTGCGGGAGGCAATCCCCCTCGGGTCACCGGTGCTCCCCCGCTTTGAATTCCACACCCTGCAGAACGGCCGGTTCGCCGGCCGCTATCTGGACGACCGGGCGGGCGTGGCTGCGCTGGCCGCCGCCCTGGATGAGCTCACGCACCTGCGCCACACGGCGGACTTCTACGCCGTGGGCACCGTGGGCGAGGAGTTCGGGGGCATGCCGGGCGCCATTACGTCCACCTTCGCCATCAAGGCGGATATCGCCATCGCCGTCGATGTGGGCTTCGCCGAGCATCCCGGCAGCGAGGAGGATTCTTTTCCGCTGGGCGGTGGCCCTACGATCGGCTTTGGGCCGAATTGCTCGCCAAAGCTTACCAAGGTTCTGCGCGCCGTTGCCCGCGACCTGGGCATGGAGTGCCCACTGGAAGTGATGCCGGGTTCCTCCGGCACGGATGCCTGGGGCATGCAGATCGTGCGCGGCGGCACTGCAACCAGTGTGATCTCCATCCCGATCCGCTACATGCATACGCCGGTGGAGACCGCCGACCTGGCCGACATCAAGGCCGCGGGTAGGCTGCTCGCCCACCTGGTCGCCCGGGTCGATGACTCCCTGGTGGAGGACCTGACATGCTATTAGAGCGATTGAGCAACGCCTGCGGCATCTCCGGGCGGGAGGATGAGGTACGCGACCTGCTCCGGCAGGAACTGGCGCCCCACGTGGATGAGATGTGGACCGACGCCATCGGCAACCTGATTGTCCGCAAGGGTTCCGGACCCGTGAAAGTGATGCTGGACGCCCATATGGATGAGGTCGGCTTCATGGTCAGCGGCATCACCGATCAGGGGTATGTGAAGCTGAAGAAGGTCGGGGGCCTCGATGACCGTGTCCTGCCCGGCCGCCATGTCTGGCTGACCGACCGCCGGATTCCCGGTGTGATCGGTGCCCGGGCATGGCATCTGACCAAAGAGAGCGACAAGGGTAAGGTTATCCCCTTTGATCAGATGTACGTCGACCTGGGCTGCCGCACCCGGGCAGAGGTCGAGGCGCTGCAGATCGAACTGGGTGATCCGGCCTACTTCGCGACCCGCTTCGAGCGCTTCGGCGGCAAGGTCGCCAAGGGTAAGGCCTTCGACGACCGGGCCGGCTGTGCGGCACTGGCCGGCGTGCTTGAGCAGTTTGCCGAACCCGGACTGACCCTCTACGGCGCCTTCACGTGCCAGGAGGAAGTCGGTCTGCGGGGGGCGCGTATCGCGGCCTACAACCTGGCACCCGACGTCGCCATCGCTTTGGAAGGAACGGGGTCGGTCGGCACGGCCGGGACCGATGCGGTTGACACGATCACGAACATGGGCGAGGGACCGGCCATCTCGCTGATGGACAACTCCGGCATTCCGAACCTGCGGGTCTTCGAGCAGTTGGTGCAAGTGGCCCGGGACGCCGGGATCCGATATCAGCATCGCCGCATGATCGGCGGTGGGACCGACGCAGGCGGCATCGCCCTTCAGCGCAGCGGGGTCGCCGTCTGCACTGTCAGCGTGCCCTGCCGGTATATCCATACCGCGGCATCGCTCCTCAACCTTGACGACCTGACCGGGACGACCGCCCTCGTCAACCAATTCCTGCGGAGCATCGCGAAGGGGGAGTTTCGTCCATGATCGACCGTTTACACCGGCTGGCCGCCGTCTGGGGACCGGCAGGCCGTGAGCATAAGGTGGCAGACATGCTCCGGGAACTGATCGCGCCTTTTGTGGATGAGGTGCACACGGATGCCTTCGGCAACCTGATCGCCACCAAGCACGGGGCACCCGGCGGCGCCAGGGTGATGGTCAGTGCCCATATGGATACGATCGGTGCGATCGCGCTCAACGTTGGTGACGCAGGGCTGATCCACGTTGGTCAGGTCGGCGGGTTTAAGGCGCAGCACGCCATCGGGCAGCGCGTGATCTGGGGTAGCGGCGTCGTGGGCGTCCTTCAACATGAACCCGTGGATGATGCGAAGGATGTGGATTTTCGCAAGCTGTGGTGCGATATCGGCGCAACCAGCAAGGACGAAGTCCTGGAGAACGTGCGACTGGGCGACATGTGCGTGATGGTCGGCGAACTTCAGCAGATGGGCGACTTTCTCGTCGGACCAGGTCTTGATAACCGCGCAGGTTGTGCCGTTCTCCTGCAAGTTGCCGAGCATCTGGTGGAGAGCCAGCACGAGGTGGTCTTTGCCTTCACCTGCCAAGGGGAGATCGGGCCGCGCGGCGGGGGAACCGCTGCCTACGGGATCAACCCGGACCTGGCCTTCACCTTGGACCTTGCCCCCGCTGGCGATGTGCCAAAGGGCCCCAGGGTGGAGGTCAAGTTGGGACGCGGCCCCGCACTCAAGCTGAAGGACGGCAATTACGTGGCGCACGCCGGCCTGTCCGATCTGGTTCGGAGCGTCTGTGCCGACAGTGCGATTCCGCTTCAGACTGAAATTGCCCTGCAGGCCGGGGGTCTGACCGACGCCCAGGTGATTGGGATGGCGGGGCAGGGCGTGCCCACGGCAGCGATCAGCATTCCCGCCCGTTACCGGGGAACCGGCGCTGAGATGGTCAGCATCCCCGACTTACACGGGGCGGCGGACCTGCTTCTGAAGCTGCTGGCCAACCCGCTGGGATTGTAGCTGATGGACCCGGGCCAGAGCCTTTTGCCGGTTGACGAGCCACACCGTAGAGGGCTACACTTTCTCTAGCTATTGAGACCTGACATCGTTGGGAGACCTGTGTAGCATGGACAGACCGCAGAGCATTTTCGAGCATCTCTCAGAGTTGCGGAAACGCATCATGTACTCCCTCCTCGCAATCGTCGTGACCATCTCGATTGCTGCGATTTACGCTGATACCATGTTCAAGATGATCATCCAGACGGCGACGACGGGCAGCGTGCCGGTCACACTGGTGCAGTACAGCTTCTCGGATGCGTTCATGGCGGAGTTCAAGCTCGCCATCATTGCGGGCATCGTCATGGCCTTCCCGATCGTGCTCTATCAGTTGATTTCGTTCATCATGCCGGCCCTGCGGCCGACTGAGCGGCGCATTCTCTGGATTGGTCTCCCTTTTGGCACCTTCCTCTTCCTGGCGGGGTGGGGCTTTGGCTGGTTCGTGGTCGTGCCCCTGACCAAGCAGTTCTTCCTGAGCGTCTCTTCGAGTGC
>DAHVXO010000224.1 GCA_027356675.1 Symbiobacteriaceae bacterium
CTCTACTTCGCCGTCCTGGGGATTTTTCTGGTGTTGTTCCTCTTCCCGTTTGTCTGGATGCTGCTCTCCTCCTTCAAAACCCAGGCGCAGATCATGACCATGCCGCCCAAGTGGATCTTCACGCCGACCTTCCGCAACTACACCGAAGTCTTCGGGGACCAGGCGTTCGGCAAGTATATCGTCAACAGTTCCCTGATTGCCACCGGTTCAACCATCACTGCCTTGATTCTGGGCCTGCCCGCGGCCTACAGCATCGCCCGCAACAAGCAGTCCGGGCTGGGGTTTGCCATCCTCATTGCCCGCATTGTGCCGGGTATTACCTTCCTGATCCCGTGGTTTATCCTGTTTACCAAGTTGAAGCTGGTTGATACGTTTGCAGCTCTGATTCTGACCCACATGCTTGTGACCATGCCATTTGTGGTCTGGGTCATGATTGCCTTCTTCGAGGGGATTCCAGCCGAGTTGATCGAGGCCGCCCGGGTGGATGGTTGTACGGAGCAGAGCGCCTTCTTGCGTGTCGTGCTGCCAATCTCCGGCCCGGGGATCATCACGTCCTCAATCCTGGCCTTCATCTTTTCATGGAATAACTTCATGTTCTCGGTCATCTTGACGGGGGCTCGCACGAAGACGCTGCCAGTCGCCATCTTCAATTTCCTCTCTTACTCGGAAATCAATTGGGGTGGCCTGATGGCCGCAGCCGTGATCATCACGCTACCGGTATTGATCCTTGCGCTGGTTACTCAGAAGTATATCGTCAAAGGGCTAACTGCTGGCGCCGTAAAGGGGTAAGGAAGGTTGGAAGCAGATCGCCCTGTGCAGGTTCGGCTGGGCACCGCGCTGGAGGTGCGGATTCAGGGGTTGCGCCCGATCCTCTCCGACAAGGAGCAGGCTGTGGCGAACTTCCTGCTGAGCGACCCCAAGGAGTTCATCTCCAGGTCCATCTCCGCCATCGCGTCCCGCTGCGGGGTCTCTGAGACCGTGATCATTCGACTGTATCGGAAGCTTGAGTACCAAGGGTTTCACGAGTTTAAGATCGACATCGCCCAGTCGCTGACGGAGGGAACAGCCCCGGTGCTCAGTGATCTGAAGGCGGGAGACAGCGTAGAGACGATCAAGCGGAAGGTCTTCGCCATCAGCCGCCAGGCGCTGGAGGACAGCGTCTCGTCGGTGGACAGCGAGATGCTGACCCGGGCGCGGGATGCCGTGATGCGGGCCAGACGGGTAGTCGTGATCGCCTTCGGTGGGTCGGCTTCTGTGGGATTCGACCTGGTGCACAAACTGCTCAAGCTGGGCATCGTGGCGACGCTGCAGACCGACTCGCACATGCAGTTTATGTCGGTCTCGGTAATGGGGCCCGATGATGTGTTGATCGCGATCACCCACTCTGGAAGCAGCCGCGATGTGGTCGTGGCCCTCCAGTGGGCCCGGACGCGGGGAACCCCGACAGTTCTGATCACGGGATTCCCGCACTCGCCGGCGGCCAAGGCGGCTGAGATCTGCCTCTTCTCGCTTTGCCGGGAAACCAAGTACCAGACCGATGCGATGACTTCGCGCATCGTCCAGCTCGCCATCGTGGATTCGCTCTACGTGGCAATCACTTTTGCCAGCAAGGAGCGGGCGACCGCCGTTCACGACACGTCGGTGGCGGCTGCCAAGAAGAAGCTATGAGCAAGTGCATTGTTGCACTGGACCTTGGAACGACCTCGTGCCGGGCGCTGGTTTTTGGCCTGGACGGGAAAGTGCTGGGCCAGGCCGGGCGGAGCTACCCGCTCGCGACCCCTCGGCCCGGGTTGGCCGAGCAGGACCCGGCGGTGCTGTTGAGCGCGGCCGACGCCGTGGTGCCGGAGGCAGTGGCCGCGGCCGGGGTCGTGGCCGATGACGTGCTCGGCATCTCGCTGTGTACCTATATGCACTCGCTCGTCGCGGTCGATCGGGCGGGTCGCTTTTTGACCCCGGTCATCACCTGGGCTGACACCCGGTCGGCGCCGCAGGTGGAGGCGATGCGGGAGCAGCCCTACTGGCGGGAGGTTTACGCCCGCACGGGTTGCCCGCCGCACACCATGTATCCGCTCTACAAGTTCCTCTGGTTCCGGGAGAACCAGCCGGAGTTGCTGGGCGCTGCGGATAAGTTCTACAGCATCAAGGAACTGCTGGTCCACCACTGGACCGGGGAGTGGGCGCTGGACTATAACCTGGCCACCGGGACCGGGCTGCTCAATATGCACACGCTAGACTGGGACCCCTGGGTGCTGGAGCTGGCGGGGTTGCGGCCGGACCAGCTGTCGACGGTGGTGCCCAACGTGCAGACGTACCCGCTCCTGGGCGGCCGCCTGGGCCTCCGCTCCGGCACGCCGGTCGTGGTGGGCGCAGGCGATGGGGTGCTCTCGTCGCTGGGCTCAGGGGCTATTGAGCCGGGTATCATCGCCGCGATGGTCGGGACGAGCGGGGCTGTGCGTGCCTGCGTATCGGAGCCCACGGTGGACCCAGAGGCCCGCGTCTTTTGTTACTATCTGGACAAGAATCGCTGGATTCTCGGCGGATCGCTGAACAACGGCGGCATCGCCCTGCGCTGGTTTCGGGACAACTTCTACCCTGGCGCCCACGAGT
>DAHVXO010000258.1 GCA_027356675.1 Symbiobacteriaceae bacterium
TTGGCGACGCCTTTGCGAACGCACGGGTGCGGGGGTCGGGTGCGCACGACGAGATCGGGTGGAGTGCCGAACAGGGGTACTTCCGCCTGACCAACCGGGCCGGCGGCCTCGAAGGCGGGATGTCCACAGGCATGCCGCTGGTGATTCGAACGGCCTTCAAGCCCATCGCTACGCTCTATAAGCCGCTGGGGACCGTCGCGATCGATACCCACGCCCCGGGTGGCGCTGATATCGAACGGTCTGATGTTTGTGCCATTCCGGCGGCGGCAGTCATCGCAGAGTGCGTCGTCGCCTTTGAACTGGCCCGCTTCATGGTGGAAAAGTTTGGCGGGGACTCGCTGGCCGAGATGCTGGCAAATCACAAGGCCTATCTAAAGCGGGTGGCGGAACGATGAACATCGTCCTCGTGGGGATGATGGGCTCCGGTAAGACCTCTGTGGGGCAAGCGCTGGCCAAGCTTACGGGTCGGCGCTTTGTCGATACCGATGCCCTATTGGAGGAGCGCACCGGCCGCAGCATCCCCGCGATCTTTGCGGCAGATGGGGAAGCGGTGTTTCGTACGCTGGAGTCTAGCGTAATCACGGAAGTGGTTTCCCTGGGCGATTTGATAATCGCCACCGGCGGCGGGGCCGTGCTGGCGCCCGCCAACCGGGAGGCATTGCGGCGCACCGGCCGGGTCTTTTGGCTGGACGCACCGGCGACCGAGTTGTACCAGCGGGCCGTTGCGCAGGGGATTGCCGGACGACCGCTGCTGGTGGGGGAGGACCCGCTGGGCCGGCTGACGGCACTCCGGGTGGCTCGGGCCGAGGCCTATGGGCAGGCGGCGCATGACAGGGTAGAGACGGCAGGGCGGTCGCCAGCAGAGGTGGCTGAATTGATCCTGGAGTTATTGAAGGAGACGACTTGAATGGCGCAGGTACGGGTGGATCTCGGGGACCGCAGCTATCCGATCATCATCGAATCGGGTCTGATTGAGCGGCTGGGGACGCTGGTCCGGGGCGTGCTGCCCCAGGTGGACCGGGCTCTGGTCATCAGCGATACTAACGTAGCCCCGCGGTATGGCGCCCAGGCTGTGGCCGCGCTGGAGGCGGCAGGGATATCGACGCGCCTGGCGGTCGTTGCGGCGGGGGAGGCGTCCAAGTCGCTGCAGGAGGCGTATCGGCTTTACCCGGCGTGCGTGGAGGCCGGGCTGGAGCGGTCGTCGGTGATCGTGGCCCTGGGCGGCGGGGTGGTCGGGGACCTGGCTGGCTTCGTCGCCGCCACTTACTTGCGGGGCATTTCGTTTGTGCAGGTACCCACGACGTTGCTGGCGCAGGTGGACTCTTCCATCGGTGGCAAAACTGGCGTGGACCTGCCGCAGGGCAAGAACCTGGTCGGCGCTTTTCACCAACCTCGCCTCGTGGTGTCTGACCTGAACACGCTGACCACGCTCCCGCATCGCGAGATCGCCGCGGGCATGGCGGAGGTCGTAAAGCATGCCGTTATCCGGCGTGCGGATTTCCTGGACTACCTGGAATCCAACGTGCGGGAGATCCAGGCCGTGCAGCCGGCCGTGGTGGGCCGGGTGGTGGAGTCCAACTGTTTGATCAAGGCCCAGGTGGTCGCCGCTGATGAGCGGGAGGGCGGAATCCGGGCCATTCTGAATTTCGGCCACACCGTGGGGCATGCTGTGGAGGCGGCCACCGGCTTTACCCAGTGGTTGCACGGGGAGTGTGTGGCTGTGGGGATGGTGGCCGCCACGGCCATCGCCCGGGAGGCTGGGATCCTGCGGGACCCCCGGCTACCCCAGCGGCTGGAGTCGCTCCTGCAGCAACTGGGGCTCCCGGTACGGCTGCCGGAGGGGCTCGCTATGGAGAGCCTGGCGCCCCTCATGCAGCGGGACAAGAAGGTGGAGGCCGGGCGCATCCGCTGGGTGCTTCCAGTCCGGGCCGGGGAGGTCGCGCTGACGCCCGAGGTTCCGCCTGAAGCGGTGGCGCGGGCACTGAACAGCCTGAGGGGGTAACAAGGGTGGGCGCGCAGATCGCCGTCGCCATGAGCCGCCCGCCCAAGAAGGCCATCGGATTCGGCGGATAGCCCGCCGTTCACCCCTCTCTCGCGGCTGGAATACCATTGAATCCAGTGGTGCCAGCAGGGAGGGATCCCACATGTATACGGATGGGGAGAGCATTACATACCGGACCGACCGGGCGCAGCGGGGCGGCATGCGACGCTATACCGGGAGCTCCGCCCGCTACGATGAGTCGGCGCAGTCGCCGGCGTACGGACTTGAGCCGACGTCCGTCTCCACCCAGACCGGCCCGTCCCGGCGCATAGACCCGGCGGCTGAATTGAGCGAAGGCTTGGGCAAGCTGCGGTCCATGGCTGACCGATTGGAGCAGGGGCTGCAGCGGTTGGAGGGGGTGGTGGGCGACCTGATGGCCAGGGCGGGCGCCCCGCCGGAGACCCGCTCAGTGGTCCAGCAGGAAGAGGCGCCGGTGGTGCAGGTGCTCCGGAACGGGGCGGTGCCTGAGCGGGGGCCAGAACAGGTTGCAGAGGTCGCTCGGCCCTTGCCGGAAGTCAAGGTGTCGATGTTCACAGGCGGCGAAGCGATGGCGATCCTGGGGCAGGTCCGGGTGTTACGGGCAGAGGAATGACGAGAGGGTGCCATATCCGGCGCCCTTTCTTCTCCGTCATATAGTCTAGAATTGACTATTCAAGACTGAACACTACAAGACACCTGGAGGGATCGGCGTGGATCAGAATCATCTTCTCCTGCTGGGCCTCCTCAAGGCTCAGGAGAGCCATGGGTACCAGTTGATGGACTTCGTGGAGCGAAACCTTGCCCGCATCACATCGCTGAAGAAGGCCACAGCGTATTACGAGCTGAGGCGCCTGGAGCAGCAGGGCCTGGTCAGCGTCCGGAAGGAGCAGGAGGGTGGGCGGCCCCCGCGCCAGGTCTTCGCCCTGACTGCCGCCGGTGAAGCCGCGTTCCTGGACCTGCTGCGGGAGAGCCTCCAAATGGCTGAGACTCCCACATGCAGTTCTGATATCGGGCTCATGTTTATGAACCACCTGAGCCCGGATGAGGTCCATACCCTGCTCCGGCGCAAGTTGGAGGGCCTGAGGTTGTCGTTGGCGCTGTATCGGGCCACACCGGAGCACGCGCATGGGTCCGCGGTCAACGCGGCCACCGCGCACGTGGCAGCCCGCCTGGAGACGGAGATTGCCGGGTTCGAGTCCCTGCTCCAGCAACTGGCCGCCACCGGGACTTCCGAGGCCGAGAGGTGATCTGAAGCAGACTTCACACGGGCCGACCTCGTCACCAGCGAATCAGAAAAGGTAGGATGAAAGCTAATGGAAGGCGCCAGTGCTCCAATCACCCTGCCCCCCGCCCAGCGTAAGCGTGCGATGGGCCTACTATTCGGGGTCCTGCTCCTGATCATGATCGGGTTCTCCGTGCTCTTCCCGGTGGAGCCTTACTACGTGCGTAAGTTCGGCGCAGACGCCAGTACAATGGGCTGGATTGTCGGCATCTATTCGATGATGCAGTTCATTTTCGCACCGGTGTGGGGCCGGATTTCAGACAGGGTCGGCCGCAAGCCGGTACTCATGGTGGGCCTCCTGGGGTACGTCATCGGCCAGACGCTCTTTGGACTGGCGGGCAGCCTATGGATGCTCTTCGCCGCCCGGACCATCGCCGGCATTCTCTCGGCGGCGGCGCTGCCGACGGCGATGGCCTATATCGCCGATATCACGCCGCCCGCGGAGCGGGCCAAGGGAATGGGGCTGCTGGGCGCCGCTTTCGGGCTGGGCGTCATCATCGGTCCGGGCATCGGGGGCGCTCTGGGTGGAATCTCCCTCGCTTTGCCGTTTTTCCTCAGCGCTGGGATCGCTGCGCTGGCTCTGGTGGGTGTATATTCGCTCTTGCCTGAGTCGCTGGCACCGTCGGCCCGGATAGGAAAGCACGAGCAAAGGTCTCGTTGGAGCGCTTTCACCTGGGACATCGCTGCACTCTATGGCGTGACCCTGGCGCTATCTTTGGGTATGACCGGCATTGAAGTCACCTTCGGATTCTTTGCTGCTGACCGGTTGGGGCTCCAGCCCAGTGGGACTGGCTGGATTTTTGTGGCGATGGGTGTGGTCGCTTCGATCGTCCAGGGATATATGGTCGGCAAGCTGCAGCCTAAGCTGGGTGAGAGTCGCATGATGCTCTATGGTCTGAGTATCGCGGTACTCGGGTTCGCCGGCGTGGCAATCAGCCACTCTGCAGTGGCAGCAACGGTGGCCATCTGTGTGTTGGCGATGGGTAGCGGGCTGTCACGGCCCAGCAATTCGGCGTTGATCTCGCGCCGGGCCCCGGGTGGGCAGGGCTTGGCCATCGGCTTGATGGACTCCTTCGACTCGCTGGGCCGAATCCTCGGTCCGCTGGTGGGTGGCTACCTGTACAAAGTGGGCGTGACGATGCCCTACATCAGCGGGGCCGTGCTGTACGGCATCGCCCTGGTACTCTCGACCACCTGGGCCCTTTCCGTTGGGTTACTCGGGCGCCGCGCCGCCATAGGCGACAGCGGCTCCGCAGGGTAAGCAGTACCCATTTCGCGAACGCTTCGATTAGGGGGATGCAAAGATCATGTTGGTTATGATTCATAGCATTTGGCGGTGGGTAGTGCTGGTGATGGCCATACTGGCTATCGTTGGGGTCACGTCGGTACGGAGCAGTAAGCCGGCCAGGTGGGCCGTGGTTTCCGGCCTCTTGTACACAGTGGCCCTCGACATTCAGGTCCTGATTGGGCTGACGCTGTGGCTGAGCAAGAGCGCCTGGTCCGCCAACCCGTTCATCGCCTTCATCCATCCGCTGACCATGCTGGTGGGACTGGGCGTCGCCCACATGGCCCGGGGACGGTCGAAGAAGGGGGCAGCCACAGGCACTGTAATCGGCCTCTACGTGGCGAGCCTGGCGATCCTGGCTCTGGCGATTCCGACGTATTCCTGGAAGTTCTAAGCTAAACGGTTCGGTTCCTGGACCCGCTCCCGGCTTACCCGGGGGTGGGTCTGTGCGCGTACAACAGAAAGGGGACGCCGCTCAGGGCGCCCCCTCAAGTACTTACGGGTCTACCACCATTTCCCCAGAGATGTCGAGGCCCTGCTCCTCAACCACGGGGGTCTCGAGCTTGCACTCTAGCTTCGGCGGCGTCACATCGGTGGCGCTGACCTTGAGGTGCTTCTTGCGCGTCACCTTGGCCAGGACCTTAATGACGACCTTTTCGAGCAACTTGTTGAAGGTGCCGTCGCTGTTCTTGTCGATCAACTTATCGAACTCGCCCGCGACGATGGCATCGATGACCTCGCAATCATCGCCATCCTCGGCGCCAACGACGTCGACGAAAAGGTGGAAGGGGATCTCCACCGTGCAGTGGCGGACGTCGCCGCAGACCCGCTTGAGGTCGTGGTGGCAATCCCGCTCTTTGAGCGTCTTGTACGTGATATTCTTAATCAGCCGTCCGTTGATGATGACCTTGTCGCAGGCTGCGGCACAGTCATCGATCTCAATGAGTTTGTGGATTTCGTCGATTTTGAAGGCCGGCGGAGTGAGGGGAATCTCCGTGACGACCAGGACCTGTGCGCTGTTCTGATTGACGACGACAGGTACCTGAATGACAAACTTGCAATCTTGCAAGGTTACGTAACCTCCTTTGCGTGCCGGTACATAACCAGCGTATTCACGCCCGCCGGTAGGAGTTACATAACCCTGCCCGTCTTAACTTTTCGGGTTAAAGACCAGAGCCGTCAGGAAGGCGAAGACGATGGCCGCGGTGATCCCGGCGCTGGTCAGTTCAAACATGCCAGTCAAGACGCCAACCAACCCGTGGGTGTTGGCCTCCTGGAGCGCCCCCTTGACCAGGGCGTTGCCGAAGCTGGTGATCGGCAGCGTCGCACCGGCGCCGGCAAACCGGATCAGCGGGTCGTACAGCCCGAGGCCGCCCAGTATCCCTCCTGCCACCGTGAGCCCGGAGAGCACGTGGCCTGTACTTACTTTTGAATTATCCAGGATGATCTGTGCGATGAGACAGATCAGTCCACCAACCAGGAATGCCTTGAGGAACATCATCTGCGGACAGACCTCCCGTGGAGCAGCATCGACGCAGTCCCGTCTCTAGGGTTCACCCGGGTGCAGGTCACTATGCGGTCGGGCGATTTCGACAAAGTCTGGCAGGACTTTTTGGCACCGTCGCGGAAGTGTGGCTCGTGGTGCCGCCCCACCAGTGGGGCGGCGGAAATCGAGGTGGGTCGACGTGAACGATCCGGAGTCACAGTTATCGCTGCTCGACGGCGTGGTCCAACAGCTTGTTCTGGCTTTGGAGCAGGGCAAGGACCGGGTGTTCCAGGTGGCCGAATCGGCCAAGGTTCGCCAGGGCAGCATGTCCGGCGAGATCGGTTCCCTGCGCGGCGCCGCTCAGGCGCAATCCGCTGAGTTTGAACGCCTGCAGCAGGGCGTGGAGGCCGCACGGGAGCGGCTTGACCAGGTCATCAGATCGGGTGCGCCGGACCCCGCGGTATTGACGGCAGCCCTCGAGGCGTGGGCGGATGAGCGGGCCGAATTGCGCGTCGCGCGGGAGCGGGCCGGTGGTCTTCTCCGACAGGCGGATGCCTTGGAAACCGAACGTCAGGGCCTGGCCGCCATCGGCGCCCTGGGCGACGAAGCGCTGGCCCAGTTTTCCGACTCCATCGAGCTTTTGGCCGAGAACTTCCGGGAGTTGGGCTCCAAGCTGGAGAGCGCCCAGCAGAGCAAAGCGCTGGGGCTGCACGTCATCCGGGCACAGGAAGAAGAGCGCCGCCGCCTCGCCCGGGAGATTCATGACGGCCCGGCCCAGCTGCTCAACAGCGTGGTCCTGCGCATCAACGTATGCCTGAAGCTGTTCGATACGGA
>DAHVXO010000261.1 GCA_027356675.1 Symbiobacteriaceae bacterium
GTGTAGGCCCAAGGTTGCTCGCCAGGGGAGGTCCTGAGCCCGAGAGCAGGACGGCTGGTGCCCTGCTCTCGGGAACGGTTCGGACCCGCGCATTTGGAATGAGTGGGAAGGAGATGGCGAGGGATGGCAAGCATGCTCTTATGGTTCGCGTTGGGCTTTTTCGCCTTCATGGTGGTCTACCGGATCAGGTCGATTGGTTCCATGCCGCTCCACCTCAGGTGGGAGTTGTACCCTTCACCGCTAGACCCCAAGCACGAGTACGGCGGCTCATTTATGGAAGAAGTGGACTTTATAAATAAACCCCAGCGCCATCTTATAGCCAATGGCATCAAGGAGATGACTGCCGAGGTTTTCCTGCTAAAGAAGGTACGCGAACATAACCGGTATGGCGTGTGGCCCTTCTCTCTGGCCATGCACTGGGGTTTGTACCTGCTATTGCTCTGGGTGCTGCTCCTGGCGGTGGAGAAGGGTTTTGGCCTGACGGCCGTCGCCCCGCTGCGCTACGGCATCGACGTGCTCGCCGGGGGGTTGGGCTCGGTCGGCACGCTGGGGCTCATCGTGAAACGAGCCGCCAATCGGGACCTGGCTACCTACACGTCGCCCGTTGACTATTTCAACCTGATCTTCCTGGCCGGCATTTTTGGCACCGGGCTGGCCGGCTGGTTCCCGGTGCATACCATACTCTTTGCGGCGTTCCTGGTCTACATGCCCTTCTCCAAGTTGTTTCACTACGTGGCCAAGTACTTCACCATCGACAAGGTCCTCTGGGACGACCACCTCAACACCCGGGGCTCCGAGATCGAGCAGAAGATCCAAACGCAGTTGGGCTACAAGGTTGCCTGGTCCGCGCAGCACATTGCCTCCGGCAAGACCTGGGTCGATCAGGTGATGGTGACGGACGCGAGGGAGGGGAAGCAATGACTGTCAGGAAGGTCGCTCCCCGCGACATGGGTCGACGCGGGACGGAGCCGCTGGTTTCGTACGGCGTGGCGGATCTCATGGAGGTCCCCGGTCTCGGGGAGGAGACTCCCATTCCCGCCGCTTCAGCCGCCATGGCCGAGAAATATGACTTGAGCCTGGACGGCTTTACCGCGATTGGCTTCCCCAAGCCCAAGACCAAGGACGAGGAGGACCAGTTGGTCGGCAAGTTCCTGGCGGGCATGGAGAAGCTGTTTGACTCCGAATCCAGTTGGACATTCTGCCAACCGCTGAAGCTTTCCTACGATTACTGCATGCAGTGCCAGACCTGCTCCGAGGCCTGCCACAATTTTCTGTCCAGCGGCAAGCAGGAGGTCTATCGGCCCAGTTTCCGCTCTGAGGTGCTCCGCCGAATTTACAAGCGGTACTTCACGACCGAAGGCAAGCTCCTGGGCAGCTTCGTGGGCGCCGATGTGGAGCTGAACTGGCAAACGGTGGCCCGCTTGGCCGAGTCGGCCTACCGCTGCACCCTGTGCCGGCGCTGCACCCAAAACTGTCCCATGGGCGTTGATAACGGTCTGATCGCCCGGGAACTGCGCAAGCTGTTCAGTATGGAGTTCGGTATTGCCCCCGCCGAGGTGCTGGAGAAGGGCGTCATGCAGCAACTGCGGGTGGGTTCCAGCACCGGAATGCGGCCCGCAGGCTTCCGGGACACCATCGAGTTCCTGGCCGACGACATGAGCGAGCGCATCGGCCGGAAGATCGAGATCCCCATCGACAAGAAGGGCGCCGATGTCCTGCTGCTCCATAACGTGGGCGAGTTCATCGCCTGGCCCGAGAACCCAGCAGCCTTTGCAATTCTGTTCGAGGGCGCGGGCATTAGCTGGACCCTGTCCAGTGAGCCCATGGGCTACGACGGCGTCAATTACGGCCTGTGGAACGACGACGTGGAGTATGCCCGGGTGCTGATACGCCAAGTGCAGATTGCCAAGAACCTGGGCGTGAAGAAGATCGTGGTGGGCGAGTGTGGCCATGCCACCAAGGGCATGGTGGTGATCGCCGATCGGATTCTCACCGGCGACCTGTCCGGCTCGGTACTCCCGCGGGAAAGCTGCCTGCCCCTTCTGGCCGAGATCGTGCGATCCGGGGCGATCAAGTTCGACCCGAGCCGCAACAACTTCCCGATCACCCTGCACGACCCGTGCAACTATGCCCGCTCCATGGGCCTGATCCAGCCCCCGCGGGAGATCCTTAAGGCCATCGCTCCGCAGTTCCGGGAAATGGCCCCACACGGCGCCCAGAACTACTGCTGCGGCGGCGGCTCGGGGTTCGCGATCTGCAACTCCTACAACTTCAAGCACTGGCGGAACAACGTGGGCGCCCGCATGAAGATGAAGCAGATCCTGGAGGCCTTCGGCGACGAGTTGGATCCGGAGCAGCATCCTTATAAGTACGTGTGCGCCCCCTGCTCCAACTGCAAGGGCACCATTCGCGATGCCCTCACGCATTACGGGATGTGGGACAAGTACCGGATCAACTACGGCGGGTTGGTGGAGCTCATGGTCAACGCCATGGTGGACCTGGACCGACCGTTTATCGACCAGGAAGATTTCCACTGAGCGGCATAGTCCCGAGCCAGACCTTTTGGAAGGGTGGGTCGGTGTGAACACAGTAGCGGTTGCGGACACGTGGTTTCAATTGACCCTGCAGACCTATCCCCCGGAAACAGCCCGCTTTCTGAAAAGGCAGGGCGACTCCTTTGCCAACCCGGTGGGCCATACGCTCCGCAAAGGCATGACCGGGATCGTGGAGGCTCTCGCCCACGGGGGGGAGCCCGAGGAGCTGTTTCCTCCCCTGGCCGACATCATCCGCATGCGGGCGGTGCAAGAGGCCCCGCCGTCCCAGTCGCTCCGGTTCATCCCGCTGCTGAAGGTGGCGGCCGCCAAGGCGGCGGGCGACTCCCTGCCGGACGGGTTCAATTCCCGCGTCGATGACCTGGCCCTGTTCGCCTTCGACCTGTATCTGGAATGCCGGGAGCGCATTTACGAAATTCGGGCCCTGGAGGCCCGGAACCGGACCTACCGGCTGCTGCAGCGGGCGGGGTTCATGGCGGAAGAGTCTGCCGATACGGTCGCGGCCTCTTCCTGTGGGCCATCCTGCAGTAGTTGCGCCGGTTGTGAAACGGAGGACTGACCGATGGCATTCTTCTTCGGTGTTGTGGTGCCGTACGCGGCCCTGGCGATTTTCCTGGCGGGAGTCGTCCTGCGGGTGGTCACGTGGGCCAGGTCCCCGGTGCCCTTCCGCATCCCCACCACCTGCGGACAGCAGAAATCGCTCCCCTGGATCAAGGACGCCAAGCTGGAGAACCCCGCCACTACCTGGGGAGTCCTGGGGCGCATGGCCCTGGAAGTCCTCTTGTTTCGCTCCCTCATGCGCAACACCAGGGCCGAGCGGCACGCGGGGCCGAAGGTGGCCTACCACTGGCAGAAGTGGCTTTGGTTAGCCGCCCTGGGCTTTCACTGGTCGCTGCTAGTTATCGTCCTGCGGCACCTGCGGCTCGCGCTTCAGCCGGTGCCGGCCTTCGTGCGGGGCCTGGCAGCGCTCGACAGCTTCTTTCAGATCGGCCTTCCCGGCCTGTACATGACCGACGTATTGATTGTCCTGGCCCTGTCGTATCTGCTGCTGCGGCGGGTCGTCGTTGCGCAGGTCCGCTACATCTCACTGCCCACCGACTATTTCCTGCCCCTGCTGATCCTGAGCGTGGCCGGCAGCGGCATCCTCATGCGGTACTTCTACCGGGTGGACATCACGGCTATCAAGGAATTGGTGATGGGTCTGGCCGCCTTCAGCCCCCGGGTGCCGGCGGGCATCGGCCTCATCTTCTATGTGCACGTCTTCCTGGTGAGCACGCTGCTGGCCTACATTCCCTTCAGCAAGGTGGTCCACCTCGCCGGGGTCTTCCTGTCCCCCACCCGCAACCTGACCGCCAACAGCCGGGAGGTCCGGCACGTGAACCCCTGGAACTACCCGGTGCCAATCCACACCTACCACGAGTATGAGGAAGAGTTTCGCGACAAGATGCGGGCCGCCGGACTCCCGGTGGAAGGGGAGGGCGCGTAAGCCATGGCACACTTCAAGACAAAGCCCGACCAGCTCTCCGAGATCGACTACACCCCGCCCGCCACGGGGTGGATGGATACGCCAACCCAGTTCCGCAAGGGCTTCTGGCTCTACCCCGGCAAGCCCAAGAATATTGAGGCGCTGAGGATGCCGAACCCGCACGAGTGGTCACCGGAGGATGCGGACTGGAAGCTACCCGCGAACTGGAAGCAGATCATTTTGGAAGGGCTGCGGGAGCGGCTGGGCAAGTACCGCTCGCTCAAGCTCTTTATGGACACCTGCGTCCGCTGCGGCGCCTGCGCCGACAAGTGCCACTTCTACATCGGCTCGGGTGATCCCAAGAACATGCCGGTGCTGCGGGCGGAGCTGCTCCGGTCGGTCTATCGCAACGACTTCACCACCGCGGGCAAGCTGCTGGGCCGGCTGGCTGGCGCTCGGGAACTGACCCCTGAGGTCATCAAGGAATGGTTCTACTACTTCTTCCAGTGTAGCCAGTGCCGGCGCTGCTCGGTCTACTGCCCCTTCGGCATCGACACGGCGGAGATCACCATCATCGTCCGTGAATTGCTGAACCTGCTGGGCATCAACATCGACTGGATCATGGCTTCGGTGGCCAACTGCAACCGGACCGGCAACCACCTGGGCATCCAGCCCCACGCCTTCCGCGAAATGATCGAGTTCTCGGTCGAAGAGATTCAGAACGTGACCGGCGTGAAGGTGGAGCCCACCTTCAACCGCAAGGGTGCCGAAGTGCTTTTCATTACCCCCTCGGGCGACGTGTTCGCCGACCCCGGCACTTATACGCTCATGGGCTACATGATGCTCTTCCACGAGATCGGCCTGGACTACACCTGGTCCACCTACGCCTCCGACGGCGGCAACTTCGGCATGTTCAACTCGCACGAGACCATGAAGCGGCTGAACGCGAAGATATACGCTGAGGCGAAACGGCTGGGCGTGAAGTGGATTCTGGGCGGCGAGTGCGGACACATGTGGCGGGTGCTTCATCAGTATATGGATACGATGAACGGCCCGGCGGACCTTCTGGAAGAGCCCGTGTCGCCGATCACGGGTACCCGGTTCGCGAATGCCAGGTCCACCAAGATGGTGCACGTGTGTGAGTTCACTGCCGATCTGCTCAAGAGCGGCAAGGTGAAGGTGGACCCCAGCCGGAACGCGCACATGAACGTGACCTTCCACGACTCCTGCAACCCGGCTCGGGCCATGGGCCTGTTCGAGGAGCCGCGGTACATCATCCGCAGCGTGTGCGAGCAATTCCACGAGATGCCTGAGAACACCATTCGGGAGCAGACCTTCTGCTGCGGGAGCGGCAGCGGCCTTAACGCCGACGAGAACATGGAGATGCGGCTGCGCGGCGGCCTGCCCCGGGCCAACGCCGTGAAGCACGTGCACGAAACCCACGGGGTGAACACGCTGGCCTGCATCTGTGCGGTGGACCGGGCCACCCTGCCACCGCTAATGGATTACTGGGTCCCCGGTGTCGACGTGGCCGGTGTCCACGAGTTGGCCGGCAACGCGCTGGTGATGAAGGGCGAGGGCGAGCGCACCACCGACCTGCGGGGCAGGCCCCTGAAGGAGGCGATCGCTCATGTATGACGCCGGCAAGATCGTAACCGGGCTGGCGCTCTTTGTCCTGGCCGCCACCTTCCCCTTCTGGTCCAACGTTGGCCGTACCGCCGCACCGCCGGCGCCCGACCTGAACACCCCGGGCATTCAGGCACAGAAGGCAACGGAGTGCGTTGAGTCCACGGCGTACATGCGGGCCTCCCACATGGAACTACTGAACCTGTGGCGCGATCAGGCCGTGCGTGTGGGCAACCCCACGTACGTCGCAACCAGTGGCAAGCAGTATCAGATCAGCCTTCAGAATACCTGCCTGCAGTGCCATACTGCAGCCAAGGAGACCGGGCCGGACCAACAATTCTGCGCAACCTGCCACACCAACGCCGCCGTCAAGATCGACTGCTTTAGCTGTCATGTGGCAGGGAAGGAGGCGAGCCGCTAATGGAGCGCTCTCGCAGAGAGTTCCTGAAGTTGAGCGGCCTCTCGGTGTTGGGGCTGGCACTGCTTCCGACGGCAGGCGTACTTACGCTGGGTGCGACTACCCGGGCTGCAGACCCCGCGGCCAGGGGCAAGAAGCTCGGTATGGTGGTGGACGCCCGCAAGTGCAACGGGTGCCAGGACTGCGTGAAGGCCTGCCACTTCGCGCACAACGTGCCCACGATTCAGAACCCCGAGGAAGAGGTCAAGTGGATCTGGACGGAGACGTACGATGCAACCTTTCCGGGGCAGCAGCACGAGTACCTGCCGGCCGACCTGAAGGATAAGCCGTTCATGGTGATGTGCAACCACTGCGAGCACCCCGCCTGCGTGCGGGTCTGCCCCACCCAGGCCACCTACCAGAACCAGGACGGCATCATCATGATGGACTACCACCGGTGCATTGGCTGTCGCTACTGCATGGCGGCCTGTCCGTTCGGCGCCCGCAGCTTCAACTTCCAGGACCCGCGGCCCCACATTCCGCAGGTCAACCCCGCTTACCCGACCCGGGAGAAGGGCGTGGTGGAGAAGTGCAACTTCTGCGCCGAGCGGGTAGCCGCCGGAGGCGTTCCGGCATGTGTGACGGCATGCAGGTCGGGGGCGCTGGCCTTTGGCGACCTGAATGATCCCGACTCGGGCGTTCGGAAGCTCCTGGGCTCCGCCCACGCAATCCGCCGGAAGCCGGAACTCGGCACGGAGCCCAAGGTGTACTATCTGGCGTAGGAGGCTGGCGGCCATGCTTGAGAAGGCATTCAACGGAAGCAGGCGGTACTGGGCATGGGTGCTCTTCCTGCTCGTGCTCTGTGGCGCGGGGCTTGCTTCCTACCTGGTTCAACTGAACAAGGGCCTCACGGTTACCGGCATGAGCCGGGACGTCTCCTGGGGCCTCTATATTGGCCAGTTCACCTTCCTGGTGGGCTTGGCAGCCTCGGCCGTCATGGTGGTGCTACCTTACTACCTCCACGACGTAAAGGCGTACAGCCGGCTTATCATTTTCGGCGAGTTTCTGGCCGTGGCCGCCGTGGTCATGTGCCTCCTGTTCGTGGTGGTGGACCTGGGCAAGCCTATGCGGCTCTTCAATGTGCTGCTCCACCCCACCCCGAACTCGATTCTGTTCTGGGATATGATCGTGCTGAACGGGTACCTCATGCTCAACCTGATCAGCGGATGGCACCTGCTGGAGGCGGAAAACAAGGCGGTTTCGCCGCCGGGTTGGGTAAGGAAGCTGGTCTACATCTCCATACCCTGGGCGGTCAGTATCCATACGGTAACGGCGTTCCTGTACGCCGGCCTGCCCGGCAGGCACTACTGGCTCACATCGCTCATGGCCGCCCGCTTCCTGGCGTCGGCCTTCGCCGCGGGCCCGGCCTTCCTGATCCTGCTGGCCTTCGTGATCCGACGGTTCTCCCGGATCGACGTGGGACGCGAGGCAATCCAGAAGCTCTCCCTCACCGTGACCTACGCGATCATAATCAGCCTCTTCTTCGTGGGGCTGGAATTCTTCACCGCATTTTACAGCCAGGTGCCGGGGCACACACATCCTCTGCAGTACCTGTTTGCCGGCCTGTACGGGCACGGCGCGATGGTGCCATGGATGTGGACCTTCGTGGTGCTAGCGCTGTTGGGTGCCGTGCTGCTCCTCAACCCGAAAACCCGGGAGCGGGAGAACACGCTGATCGTGGCCTGCATCGCAGTTTTCACCGCACTCTGGATTGAGAAGGGCCTGGGACTGGTAGTCGGCGGTTTTGTGCCCAACAGCTTCGAACGCGTGGTGGAGTATGCGCCGACAGGACCTGAGTTGCTGATCACCCTCGGGGTCTGGTCGACCGGATTGCTCGTGCTGACGCTCCTTTGCAAGCTGGCCGTGAGCGTGAAGGAGGAGAAAGCCTAGGGTGTACAGAGGAGATGTCACGATCGAAGGGCTCATTGCCCTTAGATGATATTTGTGACGAATTTCACTTCCTTCGTGTCAAGGAAGGCGCCCGATCCGCGCAGAATGGCCTGCTGAAAATGCTCACGCGGAGCGAGGGGAGCCCCTCCATGGCGCTGACACGAAGCCAAAGGGAAAACCTCTTTAAAAAGGCCGGAGAACTGGGCCTGGAACTCACCGAGGAGCACTGGAGTGTCATTGAGTTCGCTGTGGACTACTACCGGCGAAACAGCACCATGTGCAACCTCCGGACCCTCGTGCGCGAGAGTGGTTTTGACAAGAAAGCGGCCTACCGGTTGTTTCCCGGCAACCCCATTCGAAAGATTTGCGGCCTGACCGGGTTGCCGTTGCCGCCTGAGTGCTGACTACTCTCGGGGAGGGGTCCAAATGCCCAATGCACTGCCCGATGGTGACGGCAAGAAGATGTGCCGTGCCCTGCTGGGGGGCAAATACCCCAGCCATGTAAGGGAGTTGTTGGCCAGCAAATACCCAATTGCCATGTACGAGTCGGCCCTGGAGACCAACCAGTCCAGTTTCGGCCACGGTGGGTTCGTGCTCTTCGACGAACTGCCGGCCGGTGTTACCTACCGCCGGAGCCGGCGCCCGGACCTCTTGGCAGAGTCGGTGACCGTCCGTGCGCTATCCCCCGCCGGCGGTTGGGTTTCGGCCGACATGCTCGACAAGCTGGCCGACGCTGCCGATCGCCATGGCGAAGGCCTGGTGCAACTGACCACCGGCGGTACGATTCAGATCTACGTGGACCGGAAGAATGTCCTTCCTCTGGTGGCTGATCTCAACAAATTTGGCCTCGACGTGGGTTCCACCGGCGATGACCTGCGGGGCGTGACCGCCTGCTGCGGCCCTGCCCGCTGCGATGCGGCGGTGGTGGACGCTACGAGTATCGCTACCTACCTGGGGCAGCGCTTTATGGACGAGCAGCAGTACCCGGGTTTTCCGCACAAATGCAAGACGGCGGTAGCCGGGTGCTTCAACGACTGTATCCGGGCGACGATGCAGAAGGACCACGCCTTTGTGGGCGTCTACCGGGACCTGCCGGTCATCGACCAGGGCCGCCTGCAGGCATGGATCGACGATGGCGCCGACATGGTGCTGTTTCAGGAGTCCTGCCCGTCGGACGCCATCCGATTCGACGGCCGGCAGGCCAGCATTGATGGCGAACGTTGCAACCGCTGCATGGTGTGCATCAACCACTCCCCGGCCTTTCGCCCGGGCAAGGAGCGGGGGGTTGCCTGGTTTGTGGGCGGGAAGTACGGCTACCGGGGCCCGGCCGGCCCCATGGTTGGCCAGATGCTCGTCCCGTTCATCCCGGTGGCGGGCGAAGACTTCACGCTGGTCGGCGACCTCTTTGAAAAGTTCCTGGACGTGTGGTCGGCCCATGGGGCATCCAAAGAGCGCATCGGCGAGTTCATCGTCCGGTACGGCCCGGAGCATATCCTCCGAGAGATGGCCCTGGCGCCCGCAGGCCCACCGGACCGGCCGAGGCTGTTCTAGACCACGCGAGGGGGTGCTAGTATGACCCGTTCACTACCCGCCGGAATCATGCCCGACTTCCGGGAAGCACTGCCAGACCTGCTACAGCAGAACTATGGCGAGTGGGTGTGGCATGAATCGATAGCACCGGGGGTACTGCACCACCTGACTGCGAAAGGTGTCGAATGCATAACGGTCAGGGTTCAGCTGCCACCCAACGGCTTACTCTCCTCTGCAACGTTGCGGCTGCTCGCCAGGTGGATGCGGGAGCATGCCCGGGGCGGCCGCAAGACCAGCCGCCAGAGCTTCGAACTGGTCGGCGTGGCGGCGGACCGGCTCGAGGACCTGCTAGCGGATATCCGGGCTCACGGGTTTGTGGTAGGCGGTACCCACAACGCCTTGCGCCAGCTCAAGGGGTGCACTGGGCACGTGCACTGCCAGAACGGGGCCATCGATCCGCCCTCCATCATGAAGAGCCTGGGCGATGCCCTCTACGAGGACTTTGTCAACTACCGGTACCCCGCCCCACTCAAGCTTTCGGTGAGCGGCTGCCCCAATCAGTGCGGGGCAGGGATTGAAGGCGACATCGGGATTCTAGGTGTTTATATGGACGCACCGAAGGTAAATGATCAGGCGCTGGCGAGCTTCTCCCCGGATTTCGGCCTCCTGTGCCGCTGGTGCCCCGGCGGGGCCATCAAGCTCAAGCAGGTGCCGGAAGGCAGGTCAATTGCGATCAACGAGGAGCGTTGCATCCGCTGCTCGTCCTGCGCCATGGTCGCCCCAGAGGCCATTACCATGGGTCCCGCCCGGGGCGCCGCTATCGCGGTGGGCGGACGGGGTCCTTCGGGTAAGGATGCCCCCCGCCTGGCCCGGGTCGCCTTCCCCAGCGTCCCGGTGAACCCGCCGACCTATCCTGAACTGGTGGCAAGGGTCCAGACCATCATCGAGGCCTGGAGGGCGGGAGCCCGTGCCGGCGAGCGCATGGCCGACTACATCGACCGAGTGGGCTGGGAACCATTCCTGCAGCAACTCGGAGCGGGTTAAACCGGACCGTGTTGGGAGGTTGGCGCCATGGGAAGCCTTAAACTCCGGTGTCCACGCTGCGGTCACACCATCGCCCGGTTCAAGGAAGAAGAGCTTCAGGTGAACAGGGCCAAGAAGCGGAGCTACGACAACCTACAGCGGAACCCGGTGCTCTGCCAGGGCTGCAACCAATGGGTCCGGCAGCTCCACCAGGAGCGGGTCGAGGCCTGAGAGGAGCGTGCGGCGATGAACGGTCCGCAGATTCCGAGGCTGGTAATTGCAGCGCCCCATGGACGGTCAGGGAAGACCACGGTCACCCTGGGCTTGGTAGCAGCCCTGACGGACCTGGGCTACACCGTGCAGCCCTTTAAGAAAGGCCCCGACTTTATCGACCCGAGCTGGCTGGGGAAGGCCGCGAGGCGGCCCTGCCGCAACCTGGACCGGTTCTTCTCCACCTCGGAAGAGGTTGTGGGCGCCTTCATCAAGGGCGCCGCCGACGCCGACGTCGCAATCATCGAAGGCAACCATGGCCTTTACGACGGTTTGGACCTGGAGGGGTCAGGCAGCACGGCTGAAGTGGCACGGTCGCTCTCCGCTCCCGTGGTGTTAGTGGTGGACGCCACCCGCATGACCCGGAGCGTCGCCGCCATGGTACGCGGATTTGTGGACTTTGACGCCAAGATCAGGGTGGCCGGCGTCATTCTGAACCAGGTATCCGGTCCGCGCCATCGGGAGATTCTCACCGGATCCATTGAGAAGTACTGCGGCATTCCCGTGCTGGGCGTCATGCCCAAGAGCCACGTGTTGCGGATTCCCGACCGGCACCTGGGGCTGGTGCCTGCTGACGAGGAACCAAGCACGGAGCGAGTGCTGGAGTGGGCCAGCCGAAAGGCGGCTGAGCACCTGGACCTGAAGGCACTCCTGGCGCTGTCCGGGACTGCCGGGCCGCTGCCGGCTGGGAGCCCTGTCTATCGGCCCAGGCGGGTGACGGCTTCGGAGGTACGCATCGGCTACTTTCTGGATGAAGCGTTCAGCTTCTACTACCCGGAGAATCTGGAGGCACTGCGGGCTGCCGGCGCCCAGCTGGTTCCCGTCAACGCCCTCACCGACCCCGACCTGCCGGAGGTCGATGGACTTTACCTGGGCGGCGGCTTCCCCGAGGTGTTCGCCGGCCCCCTGGAGGCGAACGCAGGCGTGCGGGCGGCCATCCGACGGGCCGTGGACGACGACATGCCGGTGTACGCCGAATGCGGCGGCCTGATGTACCTCTGCCGCAGCATCTCCAGCAAGGGCAAGCAGTACGCGATGGCCGGTGCCCTCCCCGCAGACGTAGTGATGGAAGAAAGGCCGCAGGGGCATGGCTACACCATCATGGAGGTCTCGGCGGTCAACCCGTTTTTCCCGGTGGGCACCCTGATCAAGGGGCATGAGTTCCATCACTCCCGGCTTGTGAACCTTGACCGGGACGTGGTGCGGTTCGCATACACGGTCCGAAAGGGGACCGGAATCGATCGGGCCCAGGACGGATTGCTTTACCGGAACGTTTTGGCAGGGTACAATCACCTGTACGCGCCAGCTGTACCAACGTGGGCTGAGGCCCTGGTCGCCCGGGCGGCCCAGCGTCGGCAGGTAACACAGGTGGGAGTGATGGAGTGTTAGGCGAAAGACTAAGGCAATTGCGCCTGGACCGTGGAATGACGATCGAGGAGTTGTCCGACCGGCTGGACATTCCCGTGGACTGCATGCTGGACGTGGAAGCAGGCAAGCGGCGTCTGTCCAGGCCCACGATTAGCGAGGCCGCCTCCATCTTCAGCGTCGCCGAGGCAGAGCTCGCGGCCGAAGATCAGCCCGCGGCGCCGGTAGTGACGGACCTGAATCCAGAGCTGACTCCAGAACGGATCGGCCGCAGGATCCGGGAGCTGCGGGAGGAGAAGGAATTCTCCATGAACCAGCTCGCCCGCAAGGCGGGGCTCTCCGCGGCTCATCTCAGCGAAGTGGAACGAGGCCTGACCGCCGCTTCGCTCAAGACGCTGGAGAAGCTGGCCGACGTCCTGGAAGTGCCCGTGGCGGTGCTGCTGGGCAGCGCTGAATGCGATCCGCTCGGTGAGCGGCTCCGGCGGCTGCGGGAGCGGGTTGGCCTCACGCAGAAGGAACTCGCGGAAATGGTGGGCGTGTCGCACACGCTGGTGGGGCAGGTGGAGACCGGCCGCCTGGTCCCCTCGGTGGCGACCCTGACACGGCTGGCCGGAGTTCTGGGGGTCTCACCGTGTTATTTCCTGATTGAAAACGCGGGTACCCGGACGGTAGCCCTGGAGGACCACTTCAACCGAGCGCTGTCCCATCGGGAAGTACGGGACTTTCTTACCATGATTGGCACCCTGGCGGATGCGGAGCTGGGAAAGGTCCTCGGCATGCTCTCCTGGCTGACCGACCGGCACGCGCCATACCGCGAGCAGCCCGCTGACTCCCACGTCAGAGAACTGCTACAAATTATGGCTGGGCTGAACCCGGATGAGAAGGGATTCTTGATGGAGTCGGCACGTTTTCTTAGTCGCAAGGTCCGAGGAGAGCGCAAGAACGATGCCTGACCGGCAGCGAGGTGGTTTTCGTGGGCCTTTATCCAGTCGGCTTCGAGCTTTCGGGCCAGGATTGCGTGGTGGTCGGCGGCGGCGAGGTCGCTGAGCGGAAGGTGGAGTACCTGCTCCAGGCCGGAGCCCGCGTGACGGTTGTGAGCCCTGAGGTTACCGCCGGGCTACGGGGGATGGCTGATGAGGGGATTCTCCGCTGGGTGGCGCGCGAGTACCTTGACGGCGACCTGAGGGGTTTCATGCTCGCCATGGCCGCCACCGACCACGAACCTGTGAATCGGCAGGTCTCTGCCGAGGCCCGGGCCCGGAAAATCCCCGTCAACGTCTGCGATGTTCCAGAACTCTGCAGCTTCATTGTACCGGCCGTCGTCCACCAGGGTGACCTGACCGTTGCGATCTTTACCGGGGGCCGGAGCCCCACGCTGGCTCGTAAGATTCGGGAGGACCTGGAGCAGCAGTTCGGCCCTGAGTATGCCGAGTTCCTGACGATTCTCGGAGCGCTTCGGCCCCAGCTGATGCGGGACGTCCCCAACCTGGGCCTGCGGCAGGACGTTTTTCGGAAACTGGTCTACTCTAATGCCCTGGACCTGCTGCGTCAAGGCAGACGGGATGAGGTGGCGGCGATGGCCGAAGCTGCTATAGTCGCTGCCAGGGCACGATCTCTGTAAACGAAGTTGAAAGACAATTGAGGTGCTTGCCATGAGCAACGGAATGGTCTACCTGATCGGAGCAGGGCCCGGAAACCCGAAGCTGATCACCGTCCGTGGTTTGGAGTGTCTGCGCAAGGCTGACGTGGTGGTGTACGACCGGCTGGGTACCGCCGAGTTGCTGAGGCAGGTCCGACCGGGTGCCGAAGTGATTTCTGTGGGCAAGGCATCGGGCGACCACACCCTACCGCAGGACGAGATCAACCAGTTGCTGGTCCGCAAGGCCAAGGAGGGCAAGGTGGTGGCCCGCCTGAAGGGCGGCGATCCCTTTGTCTTCGGCCGCGGCGGCGAGGAAGCTGAAGTACTGGTCAGCCACGGCATCCCCTTTGAGGTGGTACCGGGCGTTACCTCGGCCATTTCCGCACCGGCCTTTGCAGGCATTCCGGTGACCCACCGGACCTGCACCTCAACCTTCGCGATTGTCACGGGGCACGAAGATCCCCGGAAAGAGCGGGCGGCCATCGAATGGTCCAAAATCGCCACAGGCGCGGGCACCATCGTATTCCTGATGGGGCTTGGCAATCTGGGGAACATTTCGCAGCACCTCATTGAGAACGGTCGATCCCCTGTGACCCCGGTGGCCGTCATTCGCTGGGGCAGCCGGGCGGATCAGCAAACGGTCACCGGCACTCTGGCCACCATTGAGGAAGCGGTGGCCAGGGCCAAGCTGGGCTCCCCGGCGGTGATTGTGGTCGGCGAGGTGGTAGGGCTGCGCACGAAGCTCAGCTGGTGGGACAACCGGCCTCTGCTGGGTCGCCGCATCGCCGTTGTGCGCGGGTGGGACCAGGCGGTGGACACGGCTGAAGGGCTGGAACATCTGGGAGCCACCGTATGCGATATCCCCGTGGTGTACGGGTTTGAACCTGCCAGTTGGGTAGAGGCCGACCGGACCATAGGCCGCATGAGGGACTCCCATGGCACGGTCTTTACCTCGCCTGCCGGTGTAAGATGCTTTTTTGGCCGCCTGGATGCCCTCGGCCTGGATGCCCGGGCCCTGGGTGGCACCCGTATCGTGGCGACCGGACTCGCCGCCAGCGCACTTCGGATACAGGGCGTGCGGCCTGACTTTGCCGCCGGAGGTGAAGGGTTCTTCCCCGCCGGAGAGGAGCCCGATACCGTGGTCTTTGCGGACGCCTTCGCCCTGCCCGGGTGGGTAGAGCTATTCGGCCCGGCAATCCGGGGGGTTGTGGCCTGCGTCGACCAGAGGACGGCCGATGTGGCGAAGGCGCTTGGCATGTGCGTGCACGCAGTGCCGGAGGAGGCGTCCGCAGAGGCCATCGCTGTCAGCTTGAAGCAGCACGGGGCGGAGCAGGACGGCTCCGTGGTGTGGGCCGGCACTCTGAGACGCCTGCGTGCGGCGGTGAGCTCCGACAGATAGACGGAGGGAGTGAACTTGATGGCCGTACGATGCACCGATTGCGGGCATGAAATGTCCGATGAGGTCGCCGCAGCGCAGATTACGGACATGTTCCCACCGCTGGGAACCGCAGGAGGCGGGCCTACCGATTGGGTCACGGGCTTCCTGGCGGCTGGCTGCAACCGGAACGGGATCAAATGCCCCGTGTGCAAGAAAACGGAACGGTGGGATGGCACCCCCTAGGACACCGGACCGAGATGCGGGCCCTGCACGCTGTGTGCAGGGCCCGCGCTGGTTGTGTCAGGGCGGTACCGCCAACTCTTCGCAACAACACCGTGCCAAGGGTGTGACTTTGTAGGAGGACGCCTACCGTGCAGGGGTCCAATCAGAGTCCTCTGCGGAATCCCCTTCGAGTAATGAGACCCGTACAGTTCACCTGGGGCGTGGCTTGCGTAGAACTAAGCCCGGGCCACCCGGGTCCAGCACTCGGACCGGATAGACTCCTCCACCGCCTCCAGCACCAGCTGGCAGCACAGGCCATCCAGGAAGGAGGGCATCGGCTCTCGCCGTTCCACCAGGGCCTCCATCAGCTCCCGCACCTCATGAATGAAGGAATGCTCATAGCCGATGTTGTGCCCGGTGGGCCACCAGACCCCGCCATACGGGTGTGCCGGATGCCCCAGGACAATGGTCCGGAATCCCTGGCGATCCGCCGGCTCCGTGCTGTCGTAAAACTCCAACTCAGTCATCCGCTCCATGTGGAAGCGGATGCTTCCCATGCTGCCGTTGATCTCAAAGGTGTGGCCATTCTTGTGCCCCGCGGCCAGCCGGGTCGCCTCGAAGCTGCCCGTGGCCCCGCCTGCGAAGCGGGCCAGGAAGAGCGAGGCATCATCCACCGTAACATCCCCCTCCTCGGCAGAGGCTACAGCGGTGAGACCCGACCCCCCAGCCTCGCTGGGCAGCGGGCGGCGCTTAATGAAGGTCGACTCCATCCCCACCACCGACTCGATCTCGC
>DAHVXO010000264.1 GCA_027356675.1 Symbiobacteriaceae bacterium
CTTCGCCTGGAGGGTCTGGACAATCTCCCCGAGACTACGTCTCCCGTTAAGCAGTGTGATAAGATCCACGACCATGGGGTCGGCCTCGAAGGTCTTTTGCAGCCCGAGACTGGCGAAAATGAAGTGGATGTTTTCGTTTCCCTCAAGGTAAACATCGACGTTGCTTCTGAGTCGAGGGAACTCCATACCTCTCACACCCTTTCCTGGAATGTGACTGCAACCGCATGAGCAACTGCGAATTGCTCGGTATGGGAGATGGAAATCAGAATGTCCCGCACGCCCTTGTCCCCCATAGCTTGGCGTAGTCGAGGGGAAAGGTTCACTCTCGGTCTGCCTCCCGACGAAGACAGCACTTCTATTTCCTTGGGACCGGCGGCATGAAAACCGAGTCCCATTGCCTTGAGTACCGCTTCCTTAGCAGCAAATCGAGCGGCTAATGTATGCAGGAGCTCACCGCGCTCTTGGGCGAGCGCAAGCTCGTTGCAGGTGAACACCAGGTTTGTAAACGACTCGCCTCTGCTCAGGCAGTGCGCAAAACGAGGGATGTCAACCAAGTCGATTCCGACGCCCAGGATGTTCACGGAGTGGCCTTTTCATGGCTCACGGCGAGCTGCTGGTTTACGTAAATGGTTACATCTTTAATGGTCCTCAATGAGGAGACGTCCTCGTCTTTGAAGGTAACGCCGTACGTCTCATCGATAGCGGCCATGAGATCAAATAGGTCTAAGGAATCGATCCGGAGCTTGCCACCGAGCAGAGGTTCGCTGTCAAGGAGATCGTTCGGATCCAGGTTGTGATAGTTGAGTGTCTTGATGAGCAATCGCTTGATCTCACTGTTGTCTACGCCCAATGCATTTACCCCCACTGTCAATACTTGAACCATCGTCCCTCAAGAAAGCGGGTCTGCACCCGCTCTCTTGAGGAATCTCTCCGAGTTTCCGTGGCTGCTAGGTACAAAGTGCGCAGAAGCAGGACTTGTATCGCACGTTCTCAGACTTCTTCTTCAGGCGCATTTTGAGTCACTCTCCTTACCGTTGTTATTTGGTCTTGTTTTCCGAACCCACTTCCTATTATTTACAACTTCTCATCTGCAGTCAATACCAGAATTTTATGACTTTAATGCGCCGCTCGAACTGCCGGTGTATCGAAACACATCCCCTGATACTTCACCGCCCGGACTGCCGGCGCGTGAATTCAAGCGCTGGGTCCAAACCAGACCAACAAGAAAAGCCATCGCGAGACTCGCACCGACGGTGCGGTCTCGCGATGGCTCCCTTCACGTTGGGTGAGGATCGCAAATCCGGCAAGGGTGATCCCGGCGGCAACTCAACTGATAGAGCCTGACTCAGATCTTCAGTCGCGGGTCCAGCGTATCCCGAAGCCAGTCACCCACCAGGTTGAGGCCGAGCACGGTGATTTGCAGAGCCAGGCCCGGAAAGGCGGCGACCCACCAGTGGGTCGTGATGTAGTTGCGGGCATCCGCCAGCATTCCGCCCCAGGTGACGATGGGCGGTTGGATGCCCAGCCCCAGGAAGGTCAGCGCCGACTCGGTGATCATCACCCGCGGCACCTCCAAGGTGGAGATGACGATAAGCGAGGCCACTGTGTTCGGGTAGATGTGCTTGATGATGATGGACAAATCCGTATTCCCAATCGCGCGGGCGGCAGTGACAAAATCCCGCTCCCGCAGGGTGAGCACTTCCGATCGGAGCACTCGGGCGTAGATCACCCACCCGGCGATGCCCAGCACCGCAATGGTCTTGCCGGTACCCGTGCCCAGCACGGCCAGCACCGCCAGTGCCAACAGCGTGAAAGGGAAGGCGAGTTGGATGTCGCCCAGGCGCCCGATCACGTCGTCGACCCAGCCTCGAAAGTAGCCGGAAAGCAGGCCCAGAATCGTGCCGAGGCCTCCCGAGATCAGCACGGCGGAAAGACCGACGATCAGCGAGATCCGCGCCCCCCAGATCAGCCGGGAGAGGATATCCCGGCCCAGGTGGTCGGTCCCCAGCAGGTAGGTGCGATTCCCACCCTCCATCCAGGCAGGTGGCTGCAGTTTGAGTTCCAGGTTCTGTTCGATCGGGTCGTGGGGGGCGATGAGGGGTGCAAAGACGGCGCAGACCACCACCACCAGCACGATCAACAGTCCCACCAGCGCGACCTTCCGGCGCCAGAGATTGCGCATCCCCCGCCGAAAGGTCCGCTGGCGCGGGGTGAGATCCGCCGGGGCCGCGGTCGGGGCTTTGACAGACGAATTGGGCTGTGCAGACACGGAACTCACCCCCTACAGGTCAGGAGCGCCCTCGGCCGGACAGGCCGCCTGCGGGCGCTCAGTCATAGCGAATGCGCGGGTCGAGGACGGAGTAGAATAGGTCGACCCACAGATTGATCACCACGATGATCAGGGCAAACAGGAAGACCGCTGCCTGCACCACGTAAAAGTCCCGGTTATAAATCGCCTGGACCACGAACCGGCCGACACCGGGCCAGGCAAAAATGGTCTCTGTGATGACGGAACCACCCAGCAGGGCGCCTAATTG
>DAHVXO010000281.1 GCA_027356675.1 Symbiobacteriaceae bacterium
GTCAAGAGCGGCACAACCGGCGCCGTCGAGCGGACAAAATCCTGGTGGAACAAAGTACTGGAGTGGTTCCATTGGTGAGACACGTGGCCAGGGCGGCCCCCTGGGCGATCGCAGCGGTTGCACTGTTCCTCACCCTGCGGGGTCTGCTGGCGCAGGCGGCCATCCAGGCGAACCTGGCGGGCGCCATGCAGGGTGTGCGTGAGAACGTGCGTGAGGCGGGATCGCTCACGCTTCAGACAGCGGGAGCGTTGGCGCCGCTGGGCGCTACGGCCGATACACTTAAGAGCATCAACGATCGCCTCCGGGCAACGGGCGGCGACCTTGCCGAGATGAATAGCTCACTGGAGCGGGTGATTGCCACCCAACGGTCCATGCTCGCCCGGCTGGGTGGCCTGAACCAGTACACAGCGGGTGTGGTCCGGGCGCTTGGCCAGATCGACGGGCAGAACCATGCCCTGTTGGAGGCCACCACCGCCTTGAAGCGGCAGACAGCGGGCCAGGCCGATACGCTGGAAACCCTGTCGGAGCTGACAGAGGAGTCCATCGGCTACCTGCAGTCCATCAATCGCAAGTTTGCATTCCTGCGGCGGCTCTAGGGAGGGCAGAACCCCGGGAAACACGAACATTGGGCCAGGGGGTTTCACATGCCATACAGCACAGTGGCCGGCCCCGGTCTGGCCGAAATCGTAATCAAGAAGTCCCGGTTTATCGCCAAGGTGGCGGTGGCCAAGTCCGAGGCTGACGCCTGGGGCTTCATCGAGCGAATTCGCATAGAGCACCGGGAGGCTGCGCACAACGTCTTCGCCTTCAAGGCCGGCACTGCCCAGCGGCTCTCGGACGACGGCGAACCCAGCGGTACCGCGGGCCGTCCCGTCTTCGAGGTGCTGGACAAGCAGGGTCTCTCCGATACTGTAATTGTAGTGACCCGGTATTTCGGCGGCATCCTCCTGGGTGCCGGCGGGCTGGTGCGGGCATACAGCCAGGCGGCGGTGGCCGGGGTGGAGGCCGCTGGCATCGTCCGGGGCGCCCTCGCGGCAGACTTGCGCCTGACCCTGGATTACCCGCTGGTGGGCAAGGTCCAGCACCTGCTGGAGCAGTATGGTGCTCTCACCCTGGGGAGCGAGTTCGGTTCCGCCGTTCAGATCACGTGCCGCCTTCCCGCCGGACAGGCCCAGCGATTGGCGTCTGACCTCGCTGAGGTATCGGCAGGGCGCATTCAGGTCGAGCCCCTGGGAGAGCTTCAGGTCGGGGCCGATCTGCGCCCCCTCTGAATACTTCGGTACGACTGAGCATTGTTATCGTCATCCCTACGAATCTGGAGACTATTGCATGCACGACATTGTGTTATCATAAACCTTATGATTCTGTCATACACAATGGCTATAGCAATGTCCGCCTCCAACAGGTATTCTTGTTAATGTGCATAAAAGAATGGTAAAGGGGGCTGTCAGCCGTTGCATCTCCCCGCTGCAATACGCCGCCGTATGACCTACGCCACCGCCGCACTTCTTGTGGTGGGCTTGGCGTATGCAACCAAACCGGCGCCGTTACCCCCCGCCAGGGAGAGCGGAGTGCTAACCCAGACACCGGACGATAATCTGCAGGAATGGGCAATTCGGCCAGCGCCGCAGGCGCCCGCTTCATCTATTGCTGCTGAGGCTACCAATTCCAGCGTCGGTGCAGTGGCAGCAGCCGGTACGCGGGAACAAACTGTTCAACAACCAAAACCCAAGACCCAGACCTATGTAGTCTCTTCCGGCGATACACCCGGCGGGATCGCGGAGAAGTTTGGGCTTAAGACGAATACAATCCTGTGGGCGAATGACCTGGATGAGCGCGACGTCATCAACGTTGGCGAAAAGCTCGTCATTCCCGCCGTAGACGGCGTGGTGCACAAGGTGCTTAGCGGCGATACCCTCTGGGACATCGCCGACGCATACGGGGCGACTGTGGATGACATCGTGCGGGCCAATCCCGACATGGACCCCGGTGCGCTCAAAGTCGATGCCAAGCTCCTGATCCCCGGCGGACATCCCGTCTCCCGGCGTCAGGTTGCCTCGTCACGTAGCGGCGTCGCCCGGCCCAGCCAAGCTCTTGACTACTGGCCGGCCGTGGGCCCGGAGACCGACCCCTTCGGTTGGCGGATTCATCCAGTCTATGGTACCAAGAACTTTCATGACGGTATGGACATCGGAGTCGGGCAGGGCACGCCTGTGAAGGCAGCAGCCGCCGGTACCGTGGTCTTGGCCTCCCGCTACGGCGGCTATGGCCTGGCGATCAAGATCGACCATGGCCGCGGACTGGTCACGCTCTACGCCCACCTGAGTCAGATCGACGTGGAGGTCGGCCAGAAAGTGGCCGCAGGGCAACAGATTGGCTACTCCGGCAACACGGGCACCTCGACCGGGCCGCACCTGCACTTCAGCGTTTTGCTGAACGGTTCGCCCACCGATCCGGGGTCCTTCCTGCCGTAAGATAGCGCCAGGGGGCCGTAGTCCGTGCGCGACATACCGATTCGGGTTACTTGGCTGATGGGCATTGTGGCGGCAGCCCTGGTCCTCACACTGGTCCAGCTTTACCGCCTCACCATTGCGCAGTCCGACAGCTGGCGGACGCGGGCCCAGGACCAGATCCTGCGGGAGATGGACACAAACGGGCCACGCGGTTCCATATTCGATCGAAAAGGCCGGGCGCTGGCAACCAGTGAACCGGCTTTTGCCGCGGTGTTACTCAAACAGAACCCGCAATACGTGGAGCAGATCCTGCCGAAGCTCTCGCTGCTGCTGGCGGCCGGCGACCAGCAGAAGGCCCGGAACATCGCCGATGAAGTAAGGCGCAAGGTTCGAGAGCACCAGCAGGACCTTCGCCAGTTCGAGCCGATCCTGATCGATCGCAAGCTGAGCCGATCCGTGGTCTCCACTTTCCTCGAACGTCGGTCGGAATTCGACGGGGTCATCCTGGTGACAGAGTCCGCCCGTAATTACCCGAACGGAAAGTTGGCGGGATCGCTGCTCGGATATGTCGGGGCGATCAGCGCCGAGCAACTGACCGCCAAGGGGTTTGAGAACTACCACGGCGACCAGGTGGTCGGCAAGGACGGGCTCGAGCTCTTTTACGAGCATGAACTGCAGGGCAGGTCGGGCACGCGGTCGGTAAAAGTCAACCTCTACGGTCAGCCCGTGAGCGAGCCGGAAGAGAGGCCGGCGCTGCCGGGCGACAGCCTCCATCTGACCCTGGACCTCGACCTGCAGCGGGTGGCGGAAGAGGCGCTGATCAAACAGATGGACTGGATCGGTCAGCAGCAGGACCCAGAGGCCAACCCAATCCGGGGTGTGCTGGTGGTGGAGGAAGTCCGGACCGGCGCGATCCTGGCGATGGCCAGCGTTCCAACTTTTGACCCCAACCTGTTTTCAGGCGGCATTTCCAACGATCAGTGGCAGGCCCTCATGAACAACCCGGCACTGCCGATGCAGAACTGGGCCCTTGCCGGATATGCACCCGGCAGCACGTATAAGATGGGCGTCGGACTCGCCGGGCTCGAACTAGGCGCAATCGGCCCCTACGACACAATTGACTGTGCGGCACAGTACTGGAACTATCACAAGCCCAAGAACTGGACGCTCTACGACCAGGGGCCGGCAGACGTGGCCCGGGCGCTCGCGATCTCCTGCGACCCCTTCTTCTACGAAATGGGCTATAGGATGACCATCGACCCAATGGCCGCCTTCCTCTCCCGGTTCGGCTTCGGGCAGAAGACTGGCATCGACCTCCCCGGTGAGCAGACGGGCAATCTGCCCACGCAGGCCTCTTACGGTGCTGATTGGATGCCCGGTCAGGTGCTGTCGGTGGCCATCGGTCAGGGCAACGACCTGGTTACGCCGCTCCAATTGGCCAATTACACAGCGACCATCGCCAATGGCGGAACGCGGTACCGTCCGCTCCTGGTCTCGGAGATCCGGTCGGCCGCAGGTGACCTCGTCAAGCGGTATCAGCCACAGGTGAGCGGCCGCATCAATGCGGATCCCGCCAACATGCGGCGGATCCAGGAGGGCATGCGGCAGGCCGTGACCGAGGGCGACGGCACCGCCTATTCGCCGATGCTCGGGTTCAAAATAGAGACCGCCGCCAAGACCGGTTCGGCAGAGACCGGCCACGCCTGGTCCAACGCCTTCACCGTGGCCTATGCCCCGTATGAGAATCCGGAGATTGCCATTAGCGTTGTGATCGAGGGCGGTGCCCATGGCTCCTGGGTGACCCCGGCCGCTCGGGCCGTCATGGCCCAGTACTTTGGTATCAAGGAAGGGGACCAAAAGAAGGCCATTCGCAAGACGGACTGAGGAGAGTGCCGCGCCGTATTGGGGTAGCGCCCTCAGCCGAGGGTCGTGACTCGCCCGATGGCGGCGATCTACGTTCTTGCCGCCGGATGGTTGAATAGTGGACCACTTTACTGACATACAGGTGGTGTCGGGTTGGCAATTGTAGTGATCACAGGAGCTTCCAGCGGAATTGGCGCAGCCACGGCGCGCAGGCTGGCTAGCGCCGGACATCGTCTGGTCCTGGCGGCCCGGCGGGTTGAGCGCCTGGAGGCCCTGGTGGCCGAACTCTCGACTGTGACCGAAGTGGTGGCGGTACAGACCGATGTGACCGATCCCGCGAGCGTGGAGCACCTGGCGCAGCAGGCCGGCGAGCGGTTCGGCGGCATCGACGTGTGGATCAATAATGCCGGCATCGGCAGTGATGGCCGCTGGTGGGAATCTGCCACCGAGGACACCGTGCGCGTCATCCAGACCAATCTGACCGCTCCGATCCTGGGTGCCCGTGCGGCGCTGCAGTGGATGCTGCCCAAGGGTCGCGGCCATATCATCAACGTTGGGTCCGTTGCCGGGCACGTGAGCGTGTCGGGGGTTTATTCGGCCACGAAGTTCGGCCTGCGCGGCCACACCCATGCCCTGCGGCGGGAGTTGGCCCGCAAAGGGATCCAGGTGTCTCTGGTCAGCCCTGGCTTCGTCCGGACGGAAATGACCCAGCGGGTCACCTTCCCGATGCCGACGGCTAACGTCGTCGCGGACGTGATCGAACGGCTCATCCGGCATCCACGCCGGGATGTGGTTGTGCCGGGCTGGTATCGCCTTCTCATCATTTTTACCAAGCTATTTCCCGGCCTTACCGATTGGGGCATGGCCCGTTGGGGCTCACGGTTCCAGTCCCAAACCCGGTCACGGTAGGTCCGCCCAACAAGGCCGTCAAGAAGAACCCTGCATATCGCCCTCGTGGGCTCGGGCGTCGAGGACCCGCGGGAGCAAGCGCCACAGCCGCTCCATCACCAACGGGGTATTGCGTCGATACTTATCGAGTTGGCCTGCTGCATCGGAATCCGGTGTATCGCTGATGCCCCGGAGGATCAGACAGGGGATCCGATTCATCGCACAGACCTTCGCGACCGCCCCTGACTCCCAATCTGCAGCCAGCGCATCATACTTCGCCCGCAGGGCGGGGACGTTCTCCCGGGTTACATCCCGATCGCCCGTGAGGACGGCCCCGATCTT
>DAHVXO010000297.1 GCA_027356675.1 Symbiobacteriaceae bacterium
GGGGATAGTTCACCCTGCTACAATTATGCTCAGATCCGACCCAACAGGACACATATTTCGACAATCTGGACATTGAAAAAGATGTTAGTCATGGCTTATAATTATAACTTAGATCAGTTGATTACCAAGGCGAGTTCTGGCGGACCCAGGGGGTGGAGCCCGTGCATGTGTTGGTGACTGGCGGTGCCGGGTTCATCGGCGGCCAGACCTGTCGGCTGCTGCTGGCGGCGGGCCATCGCGTCTCCGTGGTGGACAACCTCACCACGGGCAGAGCCGAGAACGTGCCTGCGGCGGCGGAGTTGATCGTCGCCGACGTGACTGACCCGGAGTTCGTGGGGGTCAGCGCCGACCTTCGTCCGGACGCTGTCGTGCATCTGGCGGTCCAGGTCACCGTTGCTCAGTCGGTCGCCGACCCCCAGGGCGATGCACACACCAACATCGCAGGGACGCTGGGTGCGCTGGAAGCGGCACGGATGGGCGGCGCTCGGACCTTCATCTTCGCATCATCGGCCGCTGTCTACGGTGTGCCGGAAGCCCTGCCGTTGACGGAATCGGCCATCGCCAAGCCGCTCTCGCCCTATGGTCTCTCGAAGCTGACGGCGGAGTCCTACATCCGCATGTTCACCTCGGCACACGGCATGCGCCATGTGGTCCTGCGGCTGGCCAACGTTTATGGGCCCGGCCAATCCTCGGAGGGAGAGGCCGGCGTGGTTGCGATTTTCTGCGACCGAGTCGCCCGTGGCCTTGCCCCGCTGATTCACGGCAACGGCGAGCAGACCCGGGATTTCATCTATGTGGCGGATGTGGCGGGCGCCATCGGCCTCGCCCTCGGATCGGAGCGCCCCGCCGACACGTTCAACGTGGGTACCGGCAGTGCGATCACCATCAATCACCTGTGGCAAACGGTGCGACACGCAGCGGCTGAAAGCGTCGGACCGGAGGGGGCGGAGGCGATTCGCCGCCTGACGGCTGGGTACGGCTCGGCCCGTGAGGGCGATATCCACCATAGCTATCTCAGTAACCTGCGCATCCGGGAGCTGCTGGGGTGGCGACCGCAGGTCGAGCTGCATGACGGGCTCTCCCGCACGCTGAGCGTTCTAAGAGTTGGGGTTGCTGACAAGGCGGTGTGATTGGTGCTCGACGTCATGCTTACAACCGAGGGCACCTATCCGTACAACCGGGGCGGTGTCGGCATCTGGTGCGATACGTTGGTGCAACGGATGGAGGGTGTGCGGTACCACGTCTTTGCCGTGGTCGCCAACCCGTTCGTGCCGATTCGCTTCCGTATGCCCAAGCAGCTGGCCTTCCACTCTGTGCCGCTCTGGGGCACCGAAGAACCGACCGAGCACCTGGACATGCCGTTCGCCGAGGTCTACGAAAAGAAACTGCGGACCACCGCGGCGGTGGTGCGCCAGGAGTTCTTGCCGCTCTTTGACCGGGTGCTGACCCAACTCTGGCTGCCTGAACCCGAGGGTGAAGGCTTCAGCCAGGCCATCTGGGAGATGCATCGCTTCTTTCAGCGCTATGACTACATGATCGCCCTCAAGTCCGAAGATGTGTGGGATCACTTCAAGCTGTCGGCCATCCGCCGGGGCCACCTGGGGTTGGGGCCCAAGCCCAGCATCCTGGACCTGCTCCATGGCCTCGGCTGGATCTACCGCTTCCTCACCGTCCTGACCTCTCCAGTCCCACGCATGGACGTCAGCCACTCCTCGGCGGCGGCGTTTTGCGCCCTGCCGGCTGTCATCGCCAAGCTCGAGTATGGCACGCCGATGCTCTTGACCGAGCACGGCGTCTACCTGCGGGAGCAGTACCTGAGCATCGGCAAGTCGGACCTGAGCCCGTTCGGCAAGTCCTTCCTGTTGGGGCTCGTCGGATCGGTGACCCGCTCTGCGCTCTGGGCGGCGGACCAGGTCTCGCCCGTCGCCGCCTACAACTTCCGCTGGGAGTCCCGCCTGGGGGTGCCCGACCAGCGCTTGCAGGTGATCTACAACGGCGTGGATCCGGTCGTCTTCAAGCCCCGCCCCCGCCCGGAGGGTGCGCCACTCACGGTGGTCTCGGTGGCCCGAGTGGATCCAATCAAGGATCTGGAGACCTTGATGCGGGCCGCTGCGGTGGTCACGCGGCGCCATCCGGACGTCAGGTTCGTCGTCTACGGCGGCATCAGCGTCCCGACCTATTACGAGAAGCTCCTCAAGGTGCGCGCCGAGCTGAAGCTCGAAGAAAAATTCATCTTTGCCGGCCACGTGGATTCGCCGGCGGCCGCGTATCAGAGCGGCGACATCGTGGCGCTCTCCAGCATCAGCGAGGGTTTTCCCTACGCCGTCGTGGAGGCGATGATGTCTGGCCGGCCGGTGGTGGCCACCGATGTGGGCGGCACCAGCGAGGCCCTGAACGGGTTAGGCGTGCTGGTCCCACCGGGGCGGCCGGAGTCCATGGCCGAGGGCATTCTGCAACTGCTGGACGACCCAACCTTGCGCCGCCAGTTGGCCGAAGAAGCCTACGAGCGGGCATTGACCCATTTTACCGTCTCCCGTCAGGTCGAACTGTACCGCAAAAGTTACGACAAACTGGCCAGGCGGATCGAGTGGGTCACCGTCATGCCATCCCTGTTGGGTCTGCACCTGGAGCGGGCAGAGGCGCTGCTGCTGCTGGGCGACGCCGAAGGCGCCATGGCGCAACTGGCGGCGGTTCTGACGATGAATCCAGGCGGCTCTGCCGCTCCGCTTGTGCTCCTGCGCATGGCACGCGTCCATCTCGAACAGGGGAGGCTCGAGGAAGCCTGGCTGGCCAGCGAGCGGGCTGAAGCCCTCGCCCTCATCGTCGACCAAACCGCTGCATAGCACTTGTCCCGTTATCCCTCGCAGTGGAGGTGAGGCGAACGTCGCACTATTTGACCCGCAGATTTCCGCAGACCCTCGGGGGTTTTAGCCCACCGGCTGTCCGTGCGGTCATTGCGGAGCTAAACGCGTACTATCAGGGGCAGGAAATTTCTCTGTCGGCCCACTTGCGAGACCTGGTCCAACTGGTCGACTGGTTGAAGCTGGCCGCTGAAGCGGTCGAGGGCGTTCTGACCATCGTCGCACCGGCAGTGCCCTCGGGACCGGCCGAAGGTGAGCAGACTGCGGCGACCTGGCACCCCGTGATGCCGTCACCCCCGGCCACGAAGTCCATGCGGCGGGCACTCATAGGGTACCGTCGGCGCGCCGTCCAGGCGGCGCTGGCGGTACTGTGCGAGCGCTGGGAGACGGAATTGGGTGTGCGCATCGCTGAGGCCGTGAAGCTGGAGGCCCAGCGGCTGGCCTATATGGGGCGGCTCTCGCGCGCCCGGCAGTACCTCAAGGAGGCGCAACTGAAACCGTTGGCGCCGGCAGCCCGCATTCATTCCATTGACAACGTGGTGCCGCTCAAGTCCCGTGAGGTCAAGGTCACCCTGCAGGTCCAGGCCGGGGCGGCCCCTGCAGGCTCCGGTGTGAAGCTGCTGCACGCTTGGCGGCCCGGCTCGGTGTAGGTGACCGAGGCGATCGAGTCCGGCGCCATGGCGGCGCCGGCGCACGGGGCGCAAGCCCGCCGGGCCGCGGGGACCCGTTCACTGGGTCGGATTCAGCTCGGCCGGGTCGACACCACCGAGGCGACGCCTGCCCAGGCTTACGCCCAGGTCTCAGCTTCAGCCGACCTGCCCGGCTGGCAGAGCCCGCCCCTGACCAGTTCCGAGGCCCAAGTTCAGGCTGGTCTCACGTCCCGCCTCGAGCTGCTCTTCCAGCGGTTCCTGGTGGGGAAGGCCCTGGGAGCGGACTTGAGTTTGCCTAACGGCACGGCGCTAGCCACCAAGGGCACGTTGATCACGCGCGATCTCGTCCGGCGGGCTGAGGAGGCTGGGGTGCTACCCGCCTTGATCGCCCACATGACCGTCCCGGGGGTGGCGGCGGATTAGTGGGAGGTAAAGGCCATCGTACAGGCAGTGGGCGGCGAAAGCCGGTGGGAGGCTCCGATCCAGGTGATCATGAAAGGCGGCATCGTTCCTCACGATGCGCTGCACGTTACCGCACTGCTGGAGATGGGTGGCTGGAACGATCAGCGAGCCAACGCAGAATTTGGCTTTGACGATCTGTTCGAGATGGGCGAGGAGCTCCATCGGCAGATCGCCACGCGCATCGCTACCAAGACCTTCGCCGGACCGAATCCGCATCCATGGTATAAGTGGCTTGGGCTGGGCGTCCAGTATTACCTGCGCGGCCTCATGTTTGCCATGCCCATGGTGATCTCCATTGTCGCGATGCTGCTCCTCAAGTATTCGCTGTGGTCGTACGAAGGCTTCGGGCCGGAGCTCGCGACCGCCATCGCGATCAGCACCATGAGCAGCTTCCTGGCGACCGGCGGCTTCACTCAGGCCGTGGCTCGCCGCGGCCTTTTTTATATGTCCCAGAAGGAGTACACCCTCGCCCGCAGGTCCTCGATGAGCCTGCTGCTGGCCGGCATGGTGGCCGCGATTGTAGTGGGCGTGTTCTTTACCCTGGTCAACGCGATTGTGCCGTTCTTTCCCTGGCGGCTCATCCGCTTCGCAGTACCGTATTATCTCTTCCTCTGCCTGCTCTGGCTGTCCATCACCATTCTTTACATGATGCGGGAGGAGCTTCTCTTCACCGCCATCACCATCGCCGGGATCGTCGTGGTCTGGTACCTCTATTCTCGACTGCACTGGGCCATCGATCAGGCACAAATGGTGGGGCTCGGCATGGCGACGGCTATTAGCATGCTGGTGGGGCTCGGGCTCTTCTGGCGCCAGGAGCGACGAAGTGATTCGGGGACGGGCGATGCACAGATGCCCCGCTGGTCTCAGGTCTCACGCCTGCTCGTGCCGTACTTCCTTTTTGGGACGCTGTATTTCGGTTTTCTCTTCCTGGATCGGCTGATTGCCTGGTCGGTACCGGCAGAGACGCATCCGTATCCGATCTGGTTTGATGGACCATACGAGCTTGGTCTCGACTGGGCGATTCTCACCCTGATCTCACCGCTGGGGCTCTCCGAATTGTTCATCAACCTGTTCGCGTCCCGACTGACGTTCTGGCAGGCCGCCACGCCAGGCGCTGACTGGCGTGGCTTCAACAACCGCTTTCAGAAGGCGTACATGATCCAGTTGGGCTCGCTGTGGCTGATTTCGGCCCTGGGCGGCTGGCTGCTCTGGCTCTTCTTCGCACGGTTCCATGTCTTCAACTTGCTGGATGTAGCCCTGTTCCAGAATGCGGTGACCAATAAGG
>DAHVXO010000343.1 GCA_027356675.1 Symbiobacteriaceae bacterium
CAATGTGTAGGGGGGCTAGCGGTATGTTAACGCCTTACCCAGCCAGGTCGCCAGCCCTCGTTGGCGCCCGTCCTGTTCTGCCCGCACCCTACTTACCCGGTAGTTCCCAACTCGGCAAGCACGCACGACGGCTCTCTTCCGGTGACCGTAGCAGCTGTTGGACGAGGCGGTGCTTGGAGAAGTCGCCCCCGGTGACGTAGAACATGATCGGCTCAGGGCCCAGTAAGCGCCCCCTCACGCCCCGGACCGAGAGCCCCTGGCTGCGCAGGCGCCGCGCTTCGTCGGCCAGCCACTCCCAATACCAAATCCGTTCGCTCAACGCCTGCTTCGCCGCCAGGCCGTTGAACACCTGACCGTGTCCGCAGTAGAGCCTGTCGAAATCCAACGCCTGGACCTTCCTGAGCGAGGCAAGAATCTGCCAGGGGTCATCAAAGGGCGACGCCACCTTCACCCGGGGTGAGAGGAAAAGGTCGCCGGTGAAGAGCCATCCCTGTCGCTCTTCCAGGAGAACGACGTGGTCTTCGGCATGCCCGGGGGTGTGGATGATCTGAAAACGGTGGTGCTCGGTCTCCACGACATCTCCCAGCGGAAGACCGTCCGATGGTTCGGGCACGCCCCAGATGGCCCGCCGGTACAACTGAATGGCCCCGGGATTGCGGATGTAAGGCAACCCCAGCGGGTGGATGCGCGGCACCAGACCATAGCGGGCGGTCAGGGCGGCGTTGGCGCCGATGTGATCCTCGTGGTGGTGCGTGTTGACGATCTGTTCGAGGCGGTATCGGGCGAGCACATGGAGCGCCTCTGGCACGCAGTGGCGGTACCCGGTGTCGATCAACAGCCCATCGATCAGGTGTATGCAGACGGAGTGGAGGGTCGTTCCGGCAACGTTGCGTGCGAAACGCACCCGCAAGACGGGCTCCTCCTGCTCGATTTGCACCGCCGTCGTCATCACTGCCACACGCTCACCCCATCGTCCTGAGTTATACATCCCGCGGCCCGTTGGCGCGCCGCCGAAGGTTTCGGCCATCCTCTTGTGTTGGTTTCATACGTTGTGCTTTGTCATCGCCTTACCCAGCCAGGTGGCCAGTTGAGCGATTAGTGGGTGGTCCGGCCTGATCTCCTCGTCTGGAAGGTTATCCTTGTCCACGATGAGATAGACGGCCTTCTCCGGCGTCTCTACGATGATGAGTTGAAACTCGCTGCCGCCCAGTTCGTCCAGAAGATCTGCCACCGCCGGGAAGGCGGGATGCTCGAAGTCCAAACTGACCTGGGTGAGCCAGTAGCGGTATCCCTTGATCTCCGTGAGATCAGACAGCCGGATCAGCCCGTCGAAGGGAAGCCCCTTGCGACCGGTCAGGAACTCCAGGACGGACTCAGCCGTCTCGTTCTGCACAACCGCAGCCGTGGCCCCCCACTTCGAGGGACGGCGGTCGGCAACCCAGCGCATTCGCATCACCCTGCCCCCATCTTCCTGTCCATGCTTGATCAGCTCAGCCCCAGGAGCTCCTTGATGCGCTTGACATGGGTCCGAGCCACCGGCACTTGCAACTTCGGCCCGACCACCAGGCTGGCGGTACCGCCGGGCCATGGGATGAACTCCTGCACGTGCTCCAAATTCACGATGTACTGTCGGTGGACGCGGAAAAACAGGCCCGTTCCAAGGCGCTCCTCCAAGTCCTGCAGATTGAAATGGGTCGTGAACTCGCCGCGGGTCGTCCATACAATCGTCGCCGTGGCACCGGTCGAGAAGTAGAGCACCTCACTGGGACTCATAAGCATGGTCCGGCCGTTGGCGTCCATCGGAATGCGCTGCAGTGGGCGGGGACCCTCCATCCGCCGGAGAAACTGGTCCAGACGGTCCAGCGTTTCCGTCTGCGGCTGCGAGAGCGCCCGTTCCAGTCTGGCCACGCTACGGTCAACCCGGTTGACATCCAAGGGCTTGAGAAGATAGTCGACCGCACTGACCTCGAATGCCTGCAATGCGAACTCATCGTGTGCAGTGGCAAAGACCACAATCGGCGGGTTTGCCATCTCAAGGAGCGTGCTGGCAACAGCAAAGCCGTCCATCTCGGGCATCCGTACATCCAGGAAGACCACGTCAGGGTGCAGACGCGCAACTGCGGCAATGGCCTCCGCGCCTGTCGCCGCCTCCCCCACCACCGTGACCTTGCCGGTCTTCTGAAGCAGATAGGCCAGTTCGTCGCGGGCTAATGGCTCGTCATCAACGACTAGAGCTGAGAAGCTCATGCGGCTTCACCCCCACCGCCGTGGTCGGGTTCACGTTCACAGGCAGGCGCAGGCGCACGGCAGTGCCGGCCCCGGGGCTGCTGACTACCTCCACCCAATCGCCCAGACCGTACAGGTACCGCAGCCGCTCCCGCACATTGGTCAGTCCGACACCGTGTCCCCGCTGCCCGTAGTTCGTGCTCGCCTCCATCCCCACCCCGTCGTCAGTCACGGACAGCACAAGTTGCTCGCCCTCCCGCCGCCCCAGGATCCGAATCGAACCGCCCTGTGCCTTTGGCATGATACCGTGGCGGACACTGTTCTCCACCAGCGGCTGTAGACAAAGGATGGGTACCAGCAGGTCAAGGGCATCCGTCTCCACTTCGACATCCACCCGCAGCCGCTCACCAAAGCGGGTCTTCTCTACCGCCAGGTAGGCCTCGACATAGCCAAGTTCCTCGCCCAGGGTCACCATCTCGTTGCCGACCCGCATGCTGGAGCGCAGGTACTGGGAAAGCATCACCAGGAGATCGCGCGCCTTCTCGGGGTCACGGCGGCACAGGGCGCCGATGGTCCCCAGGGCGTTGAACAGAAAGTGCGGATTGATCTGCGCATGCAGGGCCCGCAGTTCCGCCTGTGCGACCAGCTGCGTCATCGCCTGCGCACGGGAGAGCTCGATTTGGCTGGAGAGCAAGTTCCCCAGACCCACGCCTAGCTCCACAGTCACCTGGCGGACCGGGCCGTTGCCGCGCTGGTAGAGCGAAAGAGTGCCAACCACCTGGTCACGGTCGCGCAGCGGGACGGCCACGCCTGCGATAAGCGGGCAATCGGGTACGGAGCAACCCGCTTCCGTACCGCGTTGGACAACTCGCTCACGGCCGTCGGCCAGCACGTCGCGCGTGGCCTGGGTCATCGGTGGCAAGCCCGCCAGGTGGTGGTCGGCGCCGGCCCCGGCAAAGGCCAGGATTTTCTCCCGGTCGGTAATCGCTACAGCCAGCATCTCCGTGCGCGGCAGGATGATCTCACAAGCCGCCAGCGCCGAGGTCTCACTCAGTCCCGCCCGCAGGTGTGGCAACGTCCGGGAGGCGATTTCGAGCACGGTCTGCGCCTGCGTGGCTGCAATCCGGTCCTGCTGCTCCCGGGCATCCCGGATGATGCCTACCATGAGCCCCACGCCGAGCGCATTCGTCAGAATCATAGGGAGGGCAATCTGGCTGACGAGACTGACCGCATCGTCCCATGGACGGGCCACTAGCAGGATGATCGCCATCTGCAGCATCTCTGCCACCGCCGTGGCGGCGAATGCCGCCACGGCGGTCACTTGGCGCCCGCGCCGGGTCACGAGGCGGTGCACCGTCCCCGCCAAGAAACCCTCAGATACGGTCGAGATCCCACATGCCAGTGCCGTAAACCCGCCAAGCGTGTAGCGGTGGATTCCCGCAATCAGCCCTGCGGCCAGACCTGCGCCGGGGCCACCGAACAGGCCGGCAATCATCGGTCCAATGACACGGGTGTTGGCGATGGCTCCCTCCACTGGAATTCCCCAATAGGTCCCCATGATACCCAGCAACCCGGACGCAACTGCTACGGCCAATCGTTCGCGCCAGCGCAGTGGGCGGGAGAAGATACGCGCCAGAATGCCTACCCGACCGGCAACAAAGGCCAACAACACGAAGAGCGAAATGGCCTCGGCAAGATTGAAGAAGAGCTGTCCCATTCTCTAAACACCCCCACCGGCACCACATGACTGGCGACACGGATTCGACGACATTTTTAGGTTTCCCTTTAAGTTAGAGAATTTACCACTCGGACCGAAATCACGACCAGTGAGGCCAATATTGTAGTGTCCGCGGGACCCGACCGTTACGATGGCAGTGTTCATGATACTACTCATGGGGGGACTAGAGAAATGCGCAGACTGGTTACAACCGTTCTGGCCACCTTGCTTACCGCAGGCATCGTGGCAGGGTGCGGTGCGCCCAAGCTCGAGGAGTCAAAGCCTGCGACCCAGACCCAACAGGCCGCGGCCACGGCCAACAAGGAGCCCGTAAAGATTGGCCTGACCATCTCGCTCTCCGGTGGCACAGCTGACATGGGAGAGGCCGCCAAGGACGGAGCTGAACTGGCCATCAAAGAGATCAACGCCAAGGGCGGCGTATTGGGCGGCAGGCCCCTGCAGCTCGTACCCTACGACGATGAGGTGAAGGCTGAGAAGGGCCTCGAGAACGTGAAGCGGCTGATCGAGCAAGACAAGGTCGTTGCATTCCTCGGGCCGGCCAACACTGGCGTTGCCCTTGCTGAGATTGACTACGTGCAACAGGCCCAGGTCCTCATGTTGGTCTCGGCGTCCGCCGGTACCCCGGTGACCCAGAAGTATAAGGATCAGGACAAGAACTACACCCTCCGCCTCTCCATGGTCGACTCGGCCCAGGCGCCGACGATTATTGACTTCCTGGTCAAGACCAAGGGCCTGTCGAAGGTGGCCATCCTCCACGACACCACGGCCTACGGGGTCTCCGGGATGAAAGACATGACCGACCGGCTCAAGAAGTTCAACTTGACCCCGGTGGCTGTAGAGTCCTTCAAGGTGGGCGATACCGACCTGACCGCACAGCTGAACAAGGCCAAGGCGGCCGGTGCGGAGGCGATCGCTACCTACGCCCTGGCGCCGGAACTCGCACAGATCATGAAGGGTCTGCAGAAGGTGAACTGGAAGCCTGTGGTCGCCGGCTCCTGGACCCTGTCCGGCGAGCTCTTCCACAAGCTGGCAGCGGACCTGGTGGAAAACGACGTCTACACGGTCATGTCCGTGCACCCGTCCAAGTCCGAAAAGTTCAAGAGCTTTGACGACAAGATGCAAAAGGCGTATGGCCGCAACAACTTTGCGCCCGTCGCCGCGCAGAGCTATGACTCCATCTACCTGATTGCCAACGCCATCGAAAAGGCCAAGTCCGCCGACCCCAAGGCCATCCGGGACGCCGTTGAAGCGACCGATGGATTTGCAGGCGTGACCAGCGCTCCGGCGAAGCCGTTCGCCAAGGGTCAGCCCGAGGCCCTGGGCCTGGGGCAGATGTTCATGGGCAAGTGGTCGAAGGGCAAGCTGGAGCCGGTCCCCAACACGACCGTTAAGGAGTAGCCGATCAAAGGGGGGCCGGACCCTATGGGCCCGGCCCCCCTTTACTTCGTCCACGATGGGAGGTGGCATTCGTGCTTCAGGCGCTCTTGTCCGGTACAGTCATGGGAGCGGTCTACGCGCTCATAGCCCAGGGTTATTATATCACCAGCATCACGACGGGACGCATCAACTTCGGCCAGGGCGACTTCCTGATGATGGGGTCGCTGATTGGCCTTTTCTTCATGACCGGCAAGCTGCCGGCCCTCCGCTTTGACGGCGGCTTCGGACTGGGCTACGCTGGGAGCTTGGTACTGACCCTGGCGGTCCTCGGCCTGTTCGGGCTGGTGCTCGAGCGGGTTGCTGTCACGCCGCTGCGGCGCTATCTGGCCGTCGGGTCCATCATGGGAACCATTGCCGTAGCGATCATGCTGCGCAACGTCGCCATCCTACTGTGGGGGCGCGATGTGCTCCCCGTGCCCTCACCCTTCGGCTCCAAGTATATCTACATCGGCTCCGCCGGCATCTCCGTACACGAGGTCTTCGTCATCGTCGCCTCGTTCCTGGCGATGGCCGCGATGTACCTGTTCCTGAAGCGGACCATTGCGGGGAAGGCCTTCATGGCAGTCGCCCACAACCGGGATGCCGCATCGCTGATGGGGATCGATGTGAGCCGGATGACTTCGCTGGCGTTCATCCTGGCCTCCATGCTGGCGGGCCTTGGCGGCATGCTGGTCGGTCCGCTCACGTTTGCCTCGCCTTACCTTGGCGCCATTTTGGGGCTGAAGGCGTTTGCGGCGGCGATCGTCGGCGGCTTGGAGGACCCGTTCGGCATCCTCGTGGGTGGGCTACTGCTGGGAATTGGGGAACAGGTCTTTAGCTTGTGGAACTCTGCTGCGCAAGACGGGGTCGCCTTCGTGGCCATTCTCTTGGTCCTGGCGCTGCGGCCGCGTGGCCTCTTCGGCCGGGCTCTGACGGAGAAGGTGTAACCGATGAAAACCAAACGATTATCCTTACTTCTGCAAGTTGGCTTACCTGTTGTGTTCATCTACTTCCTGCCCTTCGTCTACCCCAACAAGTTCTTCATTGACGTGCTGCAGCAGGTGGGGTACACCTGGATTCTGGTCTCGGGACTCAACCTGTTGGTCGGTCAGAGCGGTCAGATCTCCCTGGGCCAGGTCGCCTTCTTCGGCCTGGGCGCCTATGGATCCGCGTTATCGGCCAACCTCCTTGGCCTGCCTGTGATCGTTGCCATGCTCATCGGCGTCACGCTGGCGACGGCGTTCGGGGCCGTCACCGGCTTGCTGGCCCTGCGCGTGCGGGGGCTCTACCTCGCCATGGTCACCATCGCAACGGGTTCGCTGATTGAGATTCTGGCCAACCGGTGGACCAGCCTCACGGGTGGACCCATGGGCGTCCACGATGTGCAGGCGCTTTCCCTCTTTGGCGTCAAGCTGGGGCCGGTCCAATACTTTTGGTTGATCGGGTACACAGGATTGGCGGTCACGCTGGCTCTGTATAACCTGAAGCGGTCCCGGTATGGACGAACCTGGCTGGCGGTCAAGACCTCGGAAGTCGCGGCCCGCATGGTTGGGGTCAACGTCCTGAAGTGGAAGGTGGGTGCCTTCGTCATCTCGGCCGCGCTTGGCGGTCTGGCTGGCGCCCTGTTCGCTCATCAAAACTCCGTGTTCACCTCCGACACATTCACCTACGACGTGTCGGTTCGGTCCCTGGTCGCCGTCATCATCGGCGGTACGGGAACGGCGTTGGGTCCGTTGGCGGGGTCTGCCCTGGTCATCGGGCTGCCGACGTTCTTCCGGGGGTTGTACGACTACTACCTGCTGATCTTCGGTGGGATTCTCCTGCTCACGCTCCTGCTGGTGCCCGATGGGATCGTGGGTGCGCTGGGGCGGCTGCTCCGGCTATTTCAACGGGAGTCGGCGCGGGAGCCCGGCCCTGCGGCAGGGGAGGCGCAACTCCCACTACCCGCCTTCCTGCGCCAGGTAGACGCACCGGCCCTCACCGCGCGCGACCTGTCGAAGCACTTCACCGGTCTGAAGGCCGTCGAAGGTCTGAACATGACCGTGCGCCCCGGGGAGGTCCATGGACTGATCGGCCCCAATGGATCGGGCAAGTCGACAACCATCAACATCCTGACGGGCATTTACAGTGCCACGCGGGGCTCGGTGCTGCTCGGTGGCACTGAGGTGACCGATCGCCAGCCCCACGAACTGGCGGCGCTGGGAGTCACCCGCACGTTTCAGAACATTGAGCTCTTTACCGAGTTGACGGTACTCCAGAATGTGCTGGTGGGTTTTCACCGCCACATGCGGACGGGGTTTATCGACCATCTGGTGCGGACGCCACGGGCCCGCCGGGAAGAGGCTGGTTTCGAGGCGCAAGCCATTGAGATCCTCCGATTTGTCGGTCTGGCACACCTGGCCCACGAGCAAGCGCGTAATCTGTCGTATGGACAGCAGCGTCTGGTCGAGATTGCGCGAGCGCTGGCGGTGGAGCCGCGGGTCCTCATGCTCGATGAACCAGCGGCCGGCCTGAACAACGTCGAGGTTCTGCGCATGACGGCGCTGATCCGGGAGATTGCCCGGGGCGGGATCACCCTGATGATTATCGAACACCACATGGAGATGGTGATGGATCTCTGCGAGCAGATCACTGTGCTCAACTTCGGGCAGAAGATCGCCGAGGGCGGCGCCGCTGCCATCAAGGCCGACAAGCAAGTGATCGAGGCATACCTGGGCGGCGATGACGTCCGGCAACTCCTGGGTGGGGAGGTGAGCGGCCTTGCTAGCGATTGAGAACGCCGTTGTGGACTATGGCAAAGCGCGGGCACTGCACGGCGTCAGCCTGAAGGTCGGCGAAGGGGAAATCGTCGCCCTGATTGGGCGCAACGGTGCCGGCAAGACGACCTTGCTACGGGCGGCAACGGGACTGATCCCGCTGACCAGCGGCAGCGTCACGCTGGGGGGTGTGCGCATCGACGGGGTCAAGCCCTCCCGCATCGCCCGCATGGGCTTCGCACACGTACCCCAGGGCCGGCAGGTATTCGCAGATCAGAGTGTGGAGGACAACCTGCGTCTGGGGGCCTATCCGGTCTATGGGGATAAGGCGAAGGTCGCGGCCAACCTCGAGCGGGAGTACCACCGCTTCCCCCGCCTGTACGAGCGGCGGCAGCAGGCCGCCGGGACGCTCTCTGGTGGCGAACAGCAGATGCTGGCAATCTCTCGGGCCCTCATGAGCGATCCCAAGCTCGTCGTCATGGATGAGCCCTCCATGGGTCTGGCCCCGGTGATCGTCATGGATGTGATCAAGGCGGTGCAGGAGATTAACCGTGCAGGCACGACCGTGTTGCTCGTGGAACAGATGGCGACGGCCGCACTCGCGATCGCACACCGGGGGTATGTCCTGCATAGCGGGCAGGTCCAGCTGGAAGACACAGGGGCCAACCTGCTACGTTCTCCTGGCCTGATTCGCAGTTACCTGGGGTAGGTGAGACGCAAGAATCGCAGGCCGTCCCTCTGTGGGCGTCCTGCGATTCTTGCTTCAACTGGACGGTGCGAGGCCAGTATGTCTTACTGTTAGTTGCCACGCGGGTCCCCCTCTCGCACGCGTCTAGATCTTCATGCCGAAGACCCGGTTCAGAATGCCTAGCGTGGCAAAGAAGGCGAAGAAGAGAATCATGGCGCCCAGGGCCAGCTTGCGCCAGACCGGTGGCTGCAACTGGTCTGGCAGGAACTTCCACTGCACCACGCGCGTGTGGGCGCCCATGATTACAAAGTTAACCCCGGAGATGAAGGCGCCGATGATAATCAGGGCGAGCGGAGCGCCGAAGTTGATCAGCACCATGCCCAGCAGGCAGATGCCGAGCAGAATCGGGTAGTAGACCTTGCGCACGTCGTCGCTGGCCCACCGGCGCACCCTTTCGCCGGTCCAGAGGATGTCGGTGGTGGTCCGAACGAATGCCTCTAGCTGACCAATCTGAGTGCTGAGCAGAATCCAGAAACCGTTCAGCAGGGTGAGGAACCAGAAGCCCTCGCCGAAACGGCCCTTGATCCCATCTGCGATGACGGCGGCAATCGCCCACTGATCGGGCTTGGCGCTGGCGGGCACGAAGGTCACAGTCAGAATCGCCGGCAGGGCCATGCCCAGGAAGCAGCCTAAGGTCCAGACCCAGGCCTGGTCGGCCATCACGAACTTCCACCACTGGTTGAAACGGCTCAGGTTCTCGGGAGTCAGTGGGAAGACCTTGCCCGTGTACGACAGGTTCACCTTCGCACCGCCGACCATGGCTGGGATATAACCCACCTTGCTGCCCATGCCCCAGCCCTTGTCGCGCACCCAATTGGTGACGGTGCCGTTCACGAGGCCACCCATGCCGGCGTAGGCCGCGAAGGCGGCAACCAGCACCCAGTCGCCGGGGTCGGGCCACATGCGGCCGCCCATGACGCCGCCCAGGCCAGCGAAGCCACCAGCGACTTTCATCCACGACGCCACCGGCGTGGCAAACAGGTCGATGCCGAGCAGATAGAGCAGAATCCAGCCGATGAAGAACCACTGGACATACTCCATCGTCTTCTGGACCTTCTTGCCGAGCGAGATCACCACAATAGCAAGAATGAAGGTGGCGTAGCCCCAGAATAGGACCATGGATCTGTCCGCGGCCGTTGGCATCCGCCCCAGAATGCCGGCACTGAGGGCGGTCGCCGCCGTCAGCGCCCAACCTGGCCACCCGACCTGCAGGGCGAAGAGAACGACGTAGAACGGTCCCCAGAACTTCGGCCCGGGCTTGGTCCGCAGGAAGCCGGTAAAGATCGGCTCACCGGTGTACAGAGTGTAGCGGACCGCTTCAGTGTTGTAGACCAACTGCAGCAGGATGGAGACAGTTGCCACCCACAGCAGTCCGGCGCCATACTTCGCCGTGACCGTGGGACCCAGGAGCCATTCGCCGGAACCGATGGAGATGCCCAGAGCGATGGCGCCGGGTCCGATGAGCTTGAGGGCGTTGGTGAAGTTGTAAGGCGGTGGTGCCGGCAGGTCCGCGGTTCCCCAGGCCGGAAGCATTCCATGGTCCTTAGGTTCGTCGCGCGGGCTGATGATCGCCATGTTCGCAGTTCCTCCTCCATTCTTGCGGCAAGAATCTGAGAAGGTATTTCACTATACGGAATTGCTTTACCTGCGTAATACATCTAAATATTTAGCTGACTACACAGGACGCACTGGTCATTTTGGTGGGAACCCCTGGCAAGAGCCATCAGTGAGCGCTGGCCGAGCATGGGTAGGCGCCCGCCCCACCCGGGCAAAATCGTGGCTCCCTGGCCCTCGACCGTCGTGGGCCTCCCAAGACTCACGCATATGGTTGACCGCTTGGAGCCGAGCAACTCGAAAAGCCCCTGCCCATGTGTGTCGTCGCAGGGGCTTCATACTCACCACTTGACGGGAACCTTCGCTTAGGCCATCAGGCCCCGATTTCCCTCACACTCCTGGAAGCCCGCTGCCATGTCACCCACAGGCCATAGTATCCTGGGGACTTCTGCGCAAAGGAGCCTAACGCTGCGCGGCGGGACGATGGGCCCCCTCCCGTACCAGGAGCAGCAGACCCGCCCCCACCGTGAGAATGCCGGCCAGAACCAGCCACGCTAGCCGATACGAACCGGAATGATCCACCAAATATCCAAAGGTCGGCGGACCGAAGATGATCCCGGTATAGAGGAAGGTCATAGCCAGGGCGACGCTGCGCCCCTGGGACTCCGGCCCGGCCAGTTCCGATATCAGCGTGATAAAAAGTCCATGCCATCCCAATGAAGTAAAGCCATAGAGCAGCGCCAGTGCCGCGATCGCCGCCAGCGGAATGCGCCTGGGCAGAATGGCCAGGATTGCGCTCGCCGTGGCGGAGGTGACCGCCGTAAGAACCAGGACAGGCACGCGCCGTTGGTTAAACCAGCGGTCGCTGACGACGCCCAGAAGAATCCGGGCGGCTGCACCGGCGAGTTGTGCCGCCATCAGCATCGATGCACCGACCGTTAGCGGCAACCCCATCTGCTCCTTGAGGTAGAGCGGGAAATACATGATCAGCACAAACTGAGCAGGCGGGAGTAACATCGCACCGACGCAGGCCAGGGCCACGTCCCGGCGTAGTAGGACTGAGAACGGCACCCGCTGAATGGGCGTGCGCTCCAACAGTCCTTGCCCCTTGTCCGTTCCCCGGTAGAGCAGTCCCGAAACCACGGCACCCGCCAGGGCGGCCACCCCGGCTACAACGACGGCCGTCCGCCATCCGTACCGAGCTGCCACCCACGGCAGTGTGGCTGCTGCCAGCGCCCCGCCCAGGGGGATGCCGGTCTGCCGGAATCCCATGGCAAAGCCGCGCCGGTGGGGCGGAAAATGGGTCATGACGGCCTTGCTGCCTGCCGGGGTGGTCGTGGACCCCCCGAGTCCTGTTAGCACCAGTCCGATCACACCTGTCCAAAAACCGCTCGCCGCAGCCACCACAAAGCTGAGAACGCCGGTCAAGGCAACGCCCACGGTCATGACAGCCCGGTCACCAAGGGCGTCGGCGGCCCAGCCGGTGAAGGAGAGCGCCACCCATACACCCACATTCAAGGCAGAGGCGAAAGCGCCGACCTGCCCTCGTGACAGGCCCAGGTCGCGCTGGATAAATGGCACCAGAGTCGGCACTCCCTGCATGACGACTGAGACCGCCGCCTGGGCCGTTGTGGCTGCCCACAGCGCCACCCACGCCTGCGAGGTGACCGGCGCTGGGTTGCCGAGGGCTGAGTCGTCCGTCATGAGACCGCCCCTTGCAGGCGTGCCAGCGTCTGCTCGGCTTCTGATACGATATCACTGCACCCCTTCCTGGTGGTGGCGGATGGCAAACGTCGCCAGAGTCTTGGCCACGAGCTTCCCGGTCTGCATGTCCACCACGTCGGCTTCACCTACGGCAAGCGTTCGCCCTCGATGAACGACGCGGGCCCGGCACTGCATGTCACCCTTGGCGACGGCGATGAAGTTCGTCTTCAGCTCTACCGTGGCGGTCCACTGACCCGGTTTGAGCGTGGATCGAACAGCCCACCCAATGCAGACATCCGCGAGCGTGCCGATGGCGCCGCCATGGATCCCGCCGTTCAGGTTGTTTAGCTCAAGTCGATGGCGGAGAGTGGCCGTGCACTCTCCGCCCTCCGCATGTTCCAGTTCGATTCCGACGTAGTCCGTGAACGGACTGTCCGACTTCACGAAGCGGGCACCTCCCACGATTGGGCGACTCCGGGCTGGCTCATGCGGTCGATGTAAGATGGGGAGTACCCCAATTCGCGTAGCACTTCGGTGGTGTGTTCGCCGA
>DAHVXO010000346.1 GCA_027356675.1 Symbiobacteriaceae bacterium
GCACGTGCGGATTGGCCAGTTCCTTGACGTCGCTGGGGTACCAGCCGCTGCTGGAAAGATCGACCCAGACCTGGTAGCGCGAAGTCAGACGGCTGGTGAGATACGCGAACGGCGTGGCCATCGTCACCGCATCCGCGGACGGTTCATAAGCCTCCAGTGGCTCGGCCGCCACCGTACCCTCCGTGAGCATCTTCACGTATTCGCTGCCGTATGCCCCGGGGCCGAAGCGCACCATGGCCATGCGGAAGCGATTTGCCGAAACCAGAAGCTGCTGGCAGGTATGAAGCGTTTCTAGCTCCAGATCGCCCACCAGGGGCGCCAGCAGTTCCCCAACGGCCGCCTGGGCGAACTCATCGGTCGCCCACTCGCCCTGGTCGCGGGTGCGCGCCTGAGCCACCCACGCCCGCAGGTGCGCGTAGGCCTCGGCGCAGGCAAAGCCCACCCGGCGGCGGAGGCCGGTCTCGTCCAGGTCGGGCAGGTCGCCGGCCCGCCAGATCGCATCGCCCAGCAGAGAGGCCCGCACCGGGTCCAGCCTCAGCAGCAACTGCATGGCATTCGCAAACGAACCAGCGGTGTCCCGGGGAATCTGCCACTGGGGATGGACCAGGCCCGCCACCGTGATGAGGGCGCGGGCGTAGGGTTCGTCAAGCAGGCGGCGGCTGAGGCTCAAGTTCTGAACCCGCACGCCCCGTGCACCCAACACCCGTCGCGCTGTGACCTCCAGCGCCTTCTCCACCCGGGGCGCCAGGACCGCGATCTCACCGGGCGGGACACCCCGCCCCACCAGGTCGGCCACAGCCTGCACCACCTGGTCAATCATGTCGCCGCGCAAGTCCGCGGCGAGCCTTTCGGCGACGATGCCGCTGTACCGCCGGGGTGCATCCCCGCCCATTACCCGCCCCCATAAAGCCTCGCCAAACGCAAACATCTCCGGCGAACAGGTGTGAGATCCGTCAAGCGAGACCTGCTCCGCCCCCGGCATGAACCGCTCCCGGGCGCCGGCCAGGTCGGCGCCCATAAAGGTCCGGTGGCTGCCGTCGGTGCCCAGGGCATAGACCGCCTGCTCCATTTGCGTGGCAACAGCGGCAAGGAAATCCTGCTCGGCGGGGACCGACTCGTCCAGGTCATCCACCAGCAGGTAGCGATACCGGCCCCGCCAGTGATCGCGGTAGACCGGACTCGCCATCAGCACGCCAGTGAACAACTGAAGCGAAAGGCCGTAGTCCAGGAGACCCGCCCGCAGGCAGTGCTCCCGGAAGACCTCCAGCAGGCCCGCCACCTGACCGTAGAGCGGCGCTTTGTCAACCCGGGCGGACCCCATCAGCCGCCGGGCCATCGCCCCGGCCGAGAGGCCGGCGGCGGCCGAGACCGTACTGAGGTTGCCGGCAATTTGGATCGCCAGGCGCTGAGGCGTGGCCTTGAGTACAGCGGCAAATTCCGCCGCCACCGGCTCCACAAGCCCACGCATCAGGTGGTTCGCCACCTCGACGTTCAGGAACTCCGGCCGGATCCATGTCCGCAACGCAGGCACCGTCGCCTGCACCAGTCCCCAATGCAGGTTGAGTTCCCGCTGGATAAACCCGAAGAAGCTGTGCGCCTCAATCGGTCCGTGGGCCTCCAAGTGCACGTTGTGCCGCCAGAAGGAAGAGTGGGCGGCGCCAGCGGTCAGCACCAGCACCTGGTCCGTGCGGGCACCGCCGTGCACCCACTCGTGGTAACGCCGCATGAGGGCAGTCGTCTTGCCGGAGCCGGTGGCCCCCAGGATCACGACGGGCACCGCGCCCCACCTCCTCGCCCAGGTCCATCTGTAAGTAAGTACGTTTGTGGCCGGGTTTTTCCTCTCGCCAGCCGCTCTGAACCGGAAATCGGAATGTATAAATATTGACTACCCTTGGCACCAGCGCTATAATGATTGCCTGCCTCTGCGATGCCACGCCGGTAGTGCCCAGAGATGGAGGTGTTCCCAAGGTGGGGGTTGAATCGCATCCCGCCTATCCGGAGGAATCCCAGCGGCTCCAGGAGAGCCTGACCGAGGTCCGCCAACAACTGGCCGTCTTACGTGCTGTTGCGCCCCTCAACATCCCCGAACTGATCGACGAATCCATGGAAACCTTGCTGGTCGCCGAGATGGCCCTGGAGCGGATTCGCCTCAGCAACATCCGCCGGCTGGATTTGGCCGAGCGGGAGCCCTACTTCGGGCGCCTGGACTTCCAGGAATGCGGCCATCCGGGGGTCGAGAAGCTATACATCGGTAAGGTTGGCGTTGAGCGCAAGGTGGACATGCAACCCCACGTGATCGACTGGCGGGCACCGGTCGCCAGCCTCTTCTACTCCACCGCCACCGGCGGCAGCGACGAAGTGACCTACGAATCGCCTGGGGGTCGGGAGAGCGGCGTCCTCTGGCTCAAGCGCAACCTGGGCATCAAGCAGGGGCTGCTGCAGCGCATCATCGATAGCAAGGTTAAAGGCGCCCCGGGCGGCTCCGAAACCATTATGGATGAGTTCCTGGCTTACCGGCTCCAGGAGAGCCGGGACAGCCGCCTGCGGGATATCGTATCCACCATTCAGGGCGAGCAGAACGCCATCATCCGGGCGCCCATGGACCGCCCGCTAATCATCCAGGGCGTCGCCGGGTCCGGCAAGACAACGGTGGCCCTACACCGGCTGGCTTACCTGCTTTATACCTTCCGGGAGAGCATCGCGGCGAGCCGGATCATCATCTTCGCACCGAACAAGATGTTCTTGGACTATATCTCCGACGTGCTCCCCGAACTGGGCGTGGACGGGGTGCTCCAGACCACGTTTCAGGACTGGGCGCTCAAGGAGATCAACGAATACGTGAAGATGACGGACCCCAGTGCCCGGCTGGCCCACCTCTTCGCACCCGGCAAGGACTCGGGTGAAGATGCCGATTCGCCGGGCCGCTTCAAGGGTTCGCTGCTCTTCCGGGCGGTCCTGGACCAGGCTGTCGCCGAGTACGAGCGGCAGTTCGTACCCGACGCCAACCTGGAACTCTGGCCCGGGGCGGTCCTGCGGGGGCGAGTAGTAGCCCAGTGGTTCCACGAGAACTACCGCAGCTATCCAGTCATGACCCGCAAGGAGCGCTGCTTTGCCCGGATCAAGAAGTGGGCGGAAGACGAGTTCAGCCGCTTTCTCGGGACCATGCACGAGGCGGAGCGCCGCAAGGCGATGCACAAGGCGGTCCAGCGGTACACCAAACTCTGGCCGGCCCACACGACCGTCGCACTGTATCGGGAGATTCTCGGCGGAAAGCCCTTGCGGAACCGGGCGCCAGCCGCGGTCGGGCACCCGGACATTCCACGCCGGGTCGTACAGGACTCGTTGGAGCTGTTGGGGCGCGATGAGATCGCCACTGAGGACCTGGCCCCGCTGGTCTACCTCAAGTCCTTGCTCTGGGGCTACAAGGAAGACCGGCAGCTAGACCACGTGGTGATCGACGAGGCCCAGGACTTCAGCCCCTTCCAGGTGGACCTCCTGCGCAACCTCACCCGGGGCAACTCCTTCACCATCCTGGGCGATCTGTCGCAGGGCATTCACTCCTACCAGGGAGTTCAGCGCTGGGCGGAGTTCATGGAGATCTTCGAACCGGAACCGTGCGAATATTTCACGCTGGAACTCAGCTATCGCTCGACCTTCGAGATCATGACATTCGCCAACCAGGTCATCAGCCAGGTCGGGGCCCCCACCACCCTCTCCAAGCCGGTCTTCCGGGCCGGCGCCCGGGTGCGGTTGGGCGCTAAAACGCCCGCCGAGCTGGCCCCGGCGATCGCTGAGGAAGTCCGAGCGCTCAAGAGCCGCAACCACGCCTCCATTGCCGTGGTCTGCCGGACGGAGGCGGGGTGCGCAGAGCTCCACCGGGCCCTGACCGAGCTTGGGCTGGCACCTGAACTCGTGACCCCCAGCCAGACCAACTACCGCGGCGGGCTCTCGGTCATGCCAGTCTACCTGACCAAGGGACTCGAGTTCGACGCCGTCATCGTCGCTGACGCTGATGCCGACGCCTATCGCCTGACCCAACGGGATGCCAAGCTACTCTACGTGGCCTGCACCCGTGCCCTGCACGAGCTGACGGTCTTTCACACCGGGGCGCCGTCCCCGTTGCTGCAGATGGACCCCTCCAACTACGAAGTTCACGCCGAACCGGTGCGGACGGCATAAAGTCCAAGTGGCCGGAAGCGCCTCCAAGCGCCTCCGGCCACTTTTAGCGTGGCGACGGTCCGTAGAGCTGATCCAGCCGATCCTTCAGCCAGCCTGCGCTGGCGTGCGGCCCACCAGCATCGATGCGGTAGATCGTCAACATGTACGGGTCGTTTAGTCTTGAACCATCGATTGAATAGATGTAGCGGTACCCGAGGCTCTTCAGCTCCGCCAGTTCCGCCGGGGTACTGGCCCCGTTGGGCAGGGCGAAGTGGAGGGCTTCGTCCTTGACCCCGATGGCCCGGAGCCGCTCGGCGGCATGCGCCAGGTCCGCGTGGATGCGCTGGCGGTACTCGTCGTCGGTCTCCGCCCGACCCTGCGCCTTCAGCCAGGCCCGGCCGGTCAGCCACGGCTCCGGCTGCTTGCCGTCGGGCCCTGTCGGGACGGTCCCGTGACCATCGTAGGAGTGACCGCCAAAGTCAATCAGCCCTGAGTCCAGCATCTCCTGAGCCTCAGACTGGACCAGGTGGGGGCTCCAGGCGCCCTTGCCGTCGGTGTCGAAGAAGTTCATGACCGCGAAGATGAGGGCGGGCGCGCCATACTTGCGCAGCAGCGGGAAGCCCAGCGTGTAGTTGCTCTTGTAACCATCGTCGAAGGTGATGAGGACGGACCGGCCGGGCAGGCTCAGCCGCCGCTCCATATAATCCGCAAACTGGCCCGCCGAAATGAAGCGGTAGCCCTGGGCCTTGAGCATCTGCAAATGGCTCTCGAACCGCTCTGGGGTGATGACCCCCGGCTCCTCGGGCCGTTCGGAGGGCGGCGCCAGGTGGTGATACATGAGTACCGCCACCCGGCTGTTAGGGGGCGGCGGTACCACCGGCCGGGAACAGGCGGCGCCCAGGAATGCAAGCGCGGCAACCAACGCCACCTTCAACCGCAAGCGATTCACCCTTTACTTGAACGCCTTCAAGACGATGTAGATGCCGTAAGCGACCAGCAGAAGCGGAGCGAGTCTGAAGAGAATGGCGACAGACCTCAGGGCCAGGGCCGGCACCGCCAGGAGGGCGAAAACGGCGGCCAACCCATAGGCCCAGCGGCCTGCCAACCCCGTAACCGCACCGATTGCCAGCGCCGCCGCGATCAACAGGAACAGGATTCCCATCGAAAACATCATCTTGAAGGTCAGATATGCCCCAAGGATGATGACGACCAACCCGATCGCCTTTTGCATGGAGCTCACTCTCCCTCTGCAAACCAAGAAGCGCGCATGCCTGAGAAAGGTTCGCCCAGCGGGCGAAGATTCCCTCCCACCGTCGGTCCCGCAGGGATTGTTGATACGATCACGAAAAGGTCAGCATTAACCCACGGGGCCCGGAGGCGTATGGGCATGGCTAATTTCCTGAAGGGTGCATTGCTTTCCCTGGTTGTGAACGGGCTGACTGTGCTGGGGTGGTACTACCTCGGTCACTGGCCAACGTCCATCGCCAATGTGCTGCTCGCCCTGCTGATCCTCGGGATCTATGGGCTCGAAGACAAGTGGGCCTTCCCCATTGGGTACTGGACGGTCGAGGTGCTCTCCGTCGCCCTTTGGATGACGGGTGTGGGCGCCCTGATCCAGCTGAGTGCGTGAGGGTGAAGGTTGTGCCAAACCAACCTTCACCCCGCTGACGAAAGCTGTCGCAGGCCTTACCAGACCGGCCGGGACAGCGCTTGACCCGTGAGGAGTGACAGCGACTGCTTTATGCCTGCCTGGCCCGCGTCGGCTTCGCTCGCAACACTGTCTACCCCTGGTCGCACATGATCAACAATATTGCCAGCGCTGTCTTCGGGTTCATCTACATTTCACTCTGGCAATCCGTAGCGCCGGTTAGCGCAACTGATACCCCGTACACCCGGTCCACCATGACCGCCCTGATGGTGCTCGCCCAGGTGTTTGCCTGGGTGAGTATTTTCCTGCCCGCGGGGCTTAACATTCCCATGATGGTACGAACCGGAAGCATCGCCCTGGAAATGGCCCGCCCCATCCCGTTCTTGCCGATGATCCTGGTGCGGGAGGTCGGTAGCCTTCTCTACCAGGCGCTCTTTCGGGCGATACCGGTGGGGCTGATGTTTGCGGTCACCATCGGCTTTCCGGCACCGGCCTCAATCGCCACTGCGGTCTGGACTGTGCCCAGCCTTCTGCTGGGCAGCTACATTGCCCTCATGCTCGTCTACCTGGTGGGCATCACGAGCATTTGGACCGTGGAGGTGCGTTGGGCGCAAAACCTTTACTACACCGTCACGGGGCTCCTCTCCGGCGGCTGGATTCCCGCTGACCTGCTGCCCGGGTGGCTGGGAAAGGTCGCGCCCTACTTGCCTTTCGCCTCCCAGATCTTCCACCCCGTCCGGGTCTATCTGGGGCTGGCGGGGC
>DAHVXO010000007.1 GCA_027356675.1 Symbiobacteriaceae bacterium
GTGGCCGGGCGTCATGCCGCCCTCTTTCTGTGAGCAGATCCCAGTTCATGAAATAGTGCTTTGTGCAGGGCGTTGCCGGATGAATGCCAGATACATCAGGTCATAGTTACAAAATATGGCTTTGATGGCCGGGCGACCCCCGGGTCCTGCCTGACTCATGCCGGATGCACCACCAACCCTTCGAGATGCAACACGCCGTTACAGATCTATATCAGGTCCTCACCTGGATACCAGCTGAATGCAACAAGGTGTTACAAATCCATAGACCGCGATTATGGGGATATATTCCGCGGGGAGGGCGGTCACATTTGACAAATTCAGCGAAGATGTACTAACTTCCGGGACAGGCGTTTGGCCGGTATCGGCGCCATCCGCGGCAGAAAAAAGGACCCGACTCCTACGGAGCCGGGTCCTTGCAAATCCCTAAGCCGACTTCTTAGCGAACTGCTCCTCTTCGGTAGACCCCTTGAGCGCCAGCGTCGAGGCCGCACCACCGGTGATGACCTGCGAGACTTCATCGAAGTAGCCGGTCCCGACCTCACGCTGATGCTTGGTAGCCGTATAGCCATGCTGCTCCATCCCGAACTCCATCTCCTGGAGCCGCACGTAGGCGGTCATGCCCTCCTCGGCGTACCCCCGGGCCAGTTCGAACATCGAGGCATTCAGCGCATGGAACCCGGCCAGGGTGATGAACTGGAACTTGTAGCCCATGGCCCCCAGCTCCTGCTGGAACTTGGCGATGGTCTCGTCGTCCAGGTGGCGCTTCCAGTTGAACGAGGGTGAGCAGTTGTAGGCCAGGAGCTTGCCGGGGAAGTGCTTGTGGATGCCCTCGGCGAACGCCTTCGCCTCCGCCAGATCGGGCTTGGCGGTCTCGCACCAGATCAGGTCGGCATACGGGGCATACGCCACGCCCCGGGCGATGGCCGACTCGATGCCCGACCGCACCCGGAAGTACCCCTCCGCCGTGCGCTCACCCGTGCAGAACTCCTGATCCCGGGGGTCGACGTCGCTGGTCAGCAGGTTGGCGCCCAGGGAGTCCGTGCGGGCGACCACCAGGGTGGGGGTGCCCATCACATCGGCCGCCAGACGGGCCGCAGTCAGAGTCCGGATGTGCTGGGAGGTCGGGATCAGGACCTTCCCGCCCATGTGGCCGCACTTCTTCTCCGACGCCAGCTGGTCCTCCCAGTGGACGGCGGCCGCGCCAGCCTCGATCATGCCTTTCATCAACTCGAAGGCGTTGAGCGGTCCGCCGAAGCCGGCCTCCGCATCCGCCACGATGGGGACCATCCAGTTCACATCGTGCTTGCCCTCGGACCAGTGGATCTGATCGGCCCGCCGCAGGGCGTTGTTGATGCGCCGTACCACCGCCGGCACGCTGTTGGCGGCGTAGAGGCTCTGATCGGGGTACATCTGTTCGCTGAGGTTGGCGTCAGCCGCCACCTGCCAGCCGCTCAAATAGATGGCCTCCAGCCCGGCCTTGACCTGCTGGATCGCCTGGTTGCCGGTCAGTGCCCCCAGCGACCCCACGTACTCCCGGGACCCCAGCAGCTGCCAAAGCCGCTCGGCCCCCCGCCGTGCGATGCTCTGCTCCACCGGGAAGGAGCCGCGCAGCCGGATCACATCTGCGGCTGAATAAGTGCGGGTAACGCCCTGCCACCGGGCGTCGGTCTCCCACTCGTGCTCAAGCTTCGCCGTCTCCTGAATCATTTGGTCTCGCATGATCGTTCTCCCCCTCTTAACTAGGTCAGGAGCTCCCTCGGTTCAGGACCGACCGCAGGTCGACCAGAGGCGCCAGGTGGTTCCGAAGGTACCCCGAGAGCCCGGTCAGGCCGGGCCTGCGGGAGCTTACCACCTCGCAGCTCCCTCGGCCGGTCAGGCCGGGCCTGCGGGAGCTTAGTCAATCAGCGCGTAAGCCGGGATGGTCAGGAACTCCACGAACTGCTCGCTGAAGGCCATCGCTTCAAAGAGCGTCCGGGCCTCTGCGAAGCGCCCACCCCGGAAGGCCAGTTCGCCGATCCCCTGTTGGATGCGCTCCAGCTCCTCGTCTGCGATCAGCCGGACCAGCGCCGGCGTGATCTGCGGTCCCTCGTCACCGAGGCGGACGCTGTGGCGGATCCACTGCCAGACCTGAGACCGGGAGATCTCAGCGGTCGCCGCATCTTCCATTAGATTGTGGATGGCTGCCGCTCCCACACCCCGCAGCCAGGATTCGATATACTGGATGCCGACGTTGACGTTGAGCCGTAGGCCGGCCTCGGTCACCGCACCGCCCGTCACCCGCATGTCGGTCAGCTGCGCTGCCGTCACGTTGATGTCGTCCCTTTGCCGCTCGATCTGGTTGGGCCGGTCGCCCAGGACTTCATCGAAGGCGGCTGTGGCGGTGGCGACCAGGTCCGGATGCGCCACCCAGGTCCCGTCGAAGCCGTCGCCGACCTCGCGGACCTTGTCTGCGCGCACATGGCGCAGGGCGATTTCGTTGACCCCCGCATCCCGCCGGCTGGGAATGAAGGCCGCCATGCCCCCCATGGCATGGGCGCCACGGCGATGGCAGGTCTTGACCAGCAGTTGGGCATAGGCCCGCATGAACGGGGTCGTCATGGTGACCTGGCTCCGGTCGGGGAGCAGGCACTCGGGGCGGGCGCCCAACTTTTTGATCGAACTGAAGATATAGTCCCAGCGGCCGGCGTTCAGGCCTGCGGAGTGCTCACGCAGGGCGTACAGGATCTCATCCATCTCAAAAGCGGCCAGAATGGTCTCGATCAGGACCGTCGCCTTGATGGTGCCCCGGGGAATGCCCAGGGTCTCTTCGGCGTACGTGAAGACGTCGTTCCAGAGGCGGGCCTCCAGGTGGCTCTCCAGCTTTGGGAGGTAGAGGTAGGGGCCGGTCCCCTTCTCCAGCAACCGGCGGGCGTTGTGGAAGCAGTACAGGCCAAAGTCCAGGAGGCTGCCCGACATGGGCTCGCCGTCTACCAGGATGTGCTTCTCGGGCAGGTGCCAGCCCCTCGGCCGGACCATCAGCACGGCGTGGCGCTCGTTTAGCTTGTAGACCCGGCCGTCCGGGTTGGTGTGGGTGATCGTGCCTTGGATGGCTTCGATCAGGTTGGCCTGGCCTTCGATCAGGTTGGCCCAGGTCGGGGTGTTGGCGTCCTCAAAGTCCGCCATGAAGACCCGGGCGCCCGAATTGAGGGCATTGATGATCATCTTGCGGTCCGTGGGGCCGGTAATCTCCACCCGGCGGTCCTGCAGGTCCCGGGGCACCGTGGCGACCTGCCACTCGCTCTCCCGGATGTGGGCGGTCTCCGGGCGAAAGCCCAGGGTCGCGTCGGCATCCAACTCAGCCTGCCGATCAGCCCGCCGCCGCAGCAACTCCAGGCGTGTGGCACCAAACTCCCGCTGCAGGCCCGCCACGAAGGCGAGGGCCCCGGGCGTGAGAATCTCGGCAAAGACGCCCTGGACCGGGCCCAGAACCTCGAGTCCCGTTCGGTCTTCCATCCCCCGTAGCTGGCTGACCAATCTCCCGTCCCCCTCACCGCTCATCTGTGCTCATGATAGGGGCTGCGGGGGCTGGGGGCGTCGCAATTGCGGTGAAACGACACATTTCCACCTGGAAAGTCGCGTACAGCAAGGCGCCGGAGCAGGGGCTGCTCCAGGCGGTATCACTGCTTCGGCCAAACGCGGTTTTTGTAATCCGAATGTGATGAAAGCTTTTGTGAATTGTGGGACGAATGCCGGACGTTTGCCCGGAGATGCAGCTAGCCTGTGATTTCAGGCAGTTGATCGGCGTTTGTGCGATCGCGTCGAACTTTCAACTGACTGCATCCGTTCAATGAGACGTGTCCCGCCGTACGTGTCACGCGGGCGAAGGGAAGCTCGAATTGTGCGTCTGGCTCTCTGGGGGGCTTCAGCCCTGGCCGCCGGGATTGCGTTAGCTGACTGGTTGCGGCCTCATCCCGGTCTTGCGCTCGTAGCTGTCGGCGTAAGCGCAATTCCGGCCGCTGTCGCCCGAGGGCGTCGGGCGGCGGTCCTCTTCCTGCTCACCGTAAGTTTCCTTGGGGCCACGCACTATGCCTTCGACATGACTGCCGGAAGGGGTAACCTGGGAGCCTGGGAAGGGCAGAAGGTGACTCTGGTTGGCACGGTCACCGAGGAACCGGAACTGCGTAAGCCACGGGGCGTTGGCTATGTTGTCCGGGTGGAGCGGGTTGATGCAAATAGCGCTTCCGGCCGTCTCTATGTAACCCAGTGGAGCGAACACGCCCCGGGTTTTGGGCATCGGATCCAAATCACGGGCACGCTAAAGACCCCACCGGGTGCTCGCTTTCCTGGTGGGTTTGATCGCGCCGCGTACTTGGCGCGCCAAGGCATCTACCTTACCCTTGACACGGACAATGTCACGGTCATGGGGCCCGGAGCCATCAGCCTGGTGCGCCGGGCCGCAGTGGCGGCACGAGTCTCCATGGAAAACGTCCTGAAAAGAACACTCTCACCGCGGGATGCGGCTCTCATGGCAGGTCTCCTCTTTGGCAGTCGCACGGACCTGCCGGCGGATATCCGCGATGCCTTCAGGTCCAGCGGAGTGTTCCATTTATTGGCCGTAAGTGGCGGAAACCTGGCCATGGTGGTGATTCCGGTCATTGGCATCTTGCGCAGGACCGGCGTTCCACAACGGTGGGCATCAGCCGTGGCCATACCGCTGGTGGTCTTCTTCGTCTTTCTGACCGGCGCCGGTCCTTCAGTCCTCCGTGCAGGCCTGATGGCCATGCTCGTCCTGCTTGGCGATGTCCTGCGGCGTGAACGGAATGCTTTGAACACCCTGGGCGCCGCCGCGTTCGTTCTCCTGCTCGCTCAGCCCGCGCTGCTGTTCGATCTGGGGTTTCAACTCTCCGTTAGCGCTACGCTGGGGATTCTCCTGTTCGCGAGGCGCATCGAGGCGTGGCTCACCCTGCACACATCCAGGTGGTTCGGGCGCAGGGTCGGTCCGTGGCTGGCCGCCGGCCTGTCCGTCACAATCGCTGCCCAGTTGCTGGTGGAGCCCATAAGCCTCCACAGCTTTGGTTTTTTCTCAACGATTG
>DAHVXO010000026.1 GCA_027356675.1 Symbiobacteriaceae bacterium
GGGTGGACGCCGCTTTTCTGTTTCCGGAAGGCAGGACCCCTGTTGCTTCGTTCCTGGTTCATCCAGGAACACCACCAGTATCCCAGAACGGCTCCTTCCACGTCAACGTTACTTTCCCGGGCCTAGGGGTCCGGTCGCGGCTTCATGATGCAGCCACCGGGTAAACCCCGCCATCAACCCAAAGAGGACGAGGTAAACCGGAGTAGATAGGAGAGGGTGCCAAGCAAGATACTTTACCAGGTTCGTGTGCCGCGTGATGACGCATTCCATGAGAGTGTTGGCAACGGCGAACCCGCCAATCCAGCGGGGCAGTCGTTCCTGCCGGCTGAGGGCATACTGCGAGATCAGTGTAGCCTCAGCGCTAAAGGAGAACAGGTTAAACAGATGATGGGTTTCAACCACCCTGAATGCGTCAAGGGGATAGTACCAGAGGCCGGCCTTGACACCGATCTCGTCCATCAGCGTGCACAAGAGCGCCATCAGGATTCCGCCCGGCAGAGAAGCACGAAACAGCCGACGGTCACCCAGGATCCAGACCGCAAACCATGGTCCGAGCGCGACAAACAAAAGCAGCACCCACTCGACGAACAAGACCACCTCCAAAACGTCGGTATTACCGACATCTCGTAGATTCCCCCAAAATGATGTACTCTGGTGGTAGGAAGAGATAAATTTCTAAGTTACTTTCACATCAGCTTTCCGGGCAGGCGAAGGGAATGTGCGGCGCCACGCGAGAAGGTGAGGACTGTGGTGGCCATGACCGTGACACTGGTTGTAGAAGGCCTGCACACCAAGTTATGGATGGCTGAGGGCATGCTCAGGAAAGAGGGCTTCAGTGGCGAGGCCGAGATCGTGTCTCCGCCGCGCGCCCGGCCAAACCTGCAGATCCGGCTCAGCAAGTGGGAGGGGAAAGTGATCCATGCTGCGCTGACTGATCTGGACGATACGGCCCGCAAGAGCCTCACCCGCGTGATTCGTCGTCTGGCGCCCAGAGCTCAGGGGGTAGAGGTGATTCTTCACGAAGTGGCGGAGGAGGAGGAGGAGATCCATCTGGTCCAACAGGCCCTGGTGCTTTCCCCTGCTGCCCTCGCAACGCAGTTGAGAGGACTGTTGCACCAGGTCGCCGGGACGCACGTCATTATCTGTCAGGACTCCCTCCTGCAGAAACGAGACAGGGTAAAGAGATCGCGCTGTCAGCCCGGCATCCGGTTTCGGCGCGAACATCTCCCGGGCGCCCCGCCTGGTACATGACCATGAACACACCACGAAAGTCAGTGACCACCTATCAGCTCGCTCATTCACGACCTTTTCTTTCTGCCGGCGGCCGTCGCAGCCATTGCGGTTGGCTGGTCAACGATGGACCTATTTCGGCACATCGGGCTAGCCCAGAAGCGCCACTGGCCTTTCAACTAGAGAACGGACAGAGGCCGTGCCGACGCAGGCCCTCAGAGAGCAGAACAAGCCCCCGGCTTCGAGGGCTTGGTTAGTGGTCGGGTCGTAGGGTCAGTTGCTCCGCTGGCTGCCGGCAGTCGCTACCACCGGAGTACGCTTCACGGGCACTCCGATGCCAGATTCACGGATGCCCAGCGCTTCCCGGATTTACTTGCCCAAGACGACTGGGTCATAAGAACCGGTGACCGGAATGTGAAGGGCAGGGATGCCGGCAGCTTGATAGATGGCGTCGAACTGGTCACGCTGTCGGCGATCGGGCAGTTCATGGGAGGCGTCGTCCAACTCGATGACAAGAACCGGCTCCAGCGCGTCGGGTTCCCCCGGGCGACGCAACGGGCGGAGGAGAACAAAGTCGGCGTGCTTTTGAGAGATCCGGGCCCACGCCGACCAATATGCCCGGCCTGTAGTGCCCTTTCGCATGAGCAGTAGATCAGCCATTCGAACCTTGGCGAAAACAACGAGTTCACGATCGACGAGACGTACAGCCTGCCCCAAGTCAGAATAGAACCGTTGCTCTGCTCGGCTAAAGAAAAATTGACGCCTCTGGTACGGGAGTTCAAGCTGCTCCGATCGGTGCGGTCTTCTCCGAAGCAGCTGAACGGCCACCCATGTCAGCAACAGAAGCCCGGCGATGATCAGCACTGTCCCGCCCCCATATACCAGCATCTACCAGTAATACGGGGTGAATTCGGGATTTGTTTGGTGTGCGGGGCGCCCTGACCATATAGCCACCCTAACCAAGTGTCTACGCGCCTTTGTCCTCCGTGCCATTTACCACGTCAACATGATGTGCGACTAGGCAACCTACGTCACGATTGACGCCGGGGCGACGACCGCCCGGAACGCCGGCGGCCTTCCGAGAGATGGCTGGGCTGAGGTTTCCCAGCCAGGAGCGGCCCAAGCTGGGCCGCCACCCCGAGGATGCGGTCCATCGCTGCCTCCATGACCTCATACGCCGCTGCCACATCAGCATTCGGGTGTCCCCAGTCAGGCGTAACATAACTCCGTGCCCGGGGTCGGCGCCGGCAGAACATGGGGCTCGGCGTCTGGGAAGGTGCACTCCCGCACGACCACCATGGCGGGGACGTGGCCATTCTTGCCCCAGGGACGAAAGCGCGGCTGCGGTTGATTCTCACCTGCCAACGGAGCAGCCTCACCGGTTTCGAGTCGCTGGAACTGCTCAATGCTGTCCCTGGCCCAGACAGGACCGGAAGCCAGCACAAAAGCGGGAGCGGGCAATCGCCCACGACGGTGATAAACGGCCACCTTCACTCGGTCCCACCCAAGAAGCGCGGCGTCTTCTGTAACGCCTAGGGAGTGCAAATCGTCAATGGGGGTTGTAGCATCTTCCGGCGCGGCACCCGACGCCCTCCTTCTACTGATTCCATCTCGGCCCTGTCTTAACGTATGACACGACCAGTTTTCACCAACTTACCGTGATCGTCGAGGATCTATCAAGGCCACCGGCTGGACACGTAGTCTTGGAAGAAAGGGTCGCGGGAGGGGGGAGACCCCTTTGTCGACGAGGTCCGGGGTCCAGCCAACGGCACCCCGTCCTGATCTGAAAGAAAACCTCCAACGGAAACAGGGATGCCTCGGACTTGGCATCCCTGTTTCCGTTTCGGTCAGTTCCCGGCGCCGTCGTAACTGATCAGAGCCGGGGCTGGTTATTACTTGACAATGAACGTGATTCGATGCTCGTTGGTGCGAGGAAGCGACGTACCGATACCCCCTGAGCGCACGACCAGCTCGTGCAGACCGGGCGCCAACCCGCGAACCGGAACCGCCAGCTCGTGGCGATCCATGAACTCCCACTGGGGGTAGTCCGTTGCGCTGAGCTTGGGGCCCGTGTGGGGCCGCCCATCACGGTCGACGTCCTTTCCGTCGATCTGAACCCGAAGGGCAGCGTTAGGGTTGTCGGTGCGTAGCCGGATCGTGGTGTCTGGACCCTGTACCTCACCACCATGGCGAGGTTGTTCAATCGTGATGGTCGCAAAGGCTCCAGGGCCAGCGTCCAAGGCATGGGTGGGCCATGACACATCTGCTGCGGCCGACATCGCAGAGGTAAGTGCGAGCGAAACTGCAACGAAGATTCGAGCTAAGGCCAACACTGCGCTCCCCCTCGCCATTTGCTAGCGTTAGTTTAGCCCGGGGCAAGGGAACGGATGCTGCTTGATGGTGATGCCAGGGTAGTAGTACTCCAGAATCTGGGTCCATGTGTAGTTGCGCTCGTCGGCTAGGAACAGGGCCGAACGCTGGTACAGCTTCCCGCTGCCCTTCCCTGTGTCGGCATAGATGCCCGACCGGTACTCGGGTAAGAAGACCACTTCGGTTTCAGCCTTCACCATGAACTGCCCCCAAATGGCCCACACAGCGTCCCGATACCTCGCATCCTTCCGTTTGGACAGACCGGGCATGTAGACCTGCGATCTCTGGGAGTTGTCTACGTCATAGGAAGCCGTCTTGGGGTGCCAGGCGTGATACCAAGCATACATAAGCGTTGCCATGGCCCCGGCCTTCAGGGGCTCCTCGGTGAAGTAGTGTGCCTTTCCCCCTTCGCGGAAGTCCCCCATCTCATGGGCCAGTATGTCCGCCACGTACTCAGCAAGGTCGACTTCCACCACGTTAGGCGGACCATCTAGCAGCGGTTCTTCCTTCCCCATCGGGTTCATTTGTACCCGGAGCGTGCACGGCATTTCCAAGTCTGCGTCTCCGTAAGGCGCCAGCACCGGCATCGACGGCCAGGCCCCGATGATCACAGCACGCTGCCGGTCCTCCCAGCCGACCTTCAGCCCGAAGGATTCAGCGATGAACCGTAGGGGAACCATGGTCCGGCCGCCGATCAGCCTGGGCGCCACGTCGAGGGTTTGCTTATTGCCATTCACCCAGGCCGTACGGCTGCCGATAAAAACGGCCACCTGGTTGCCAAGGAGCTTGATCGTGGCCCGCAGGGCCTCTTTGTCCCACTCCACCGTAGCGCCCATGGCCTCAAAGACGCCCCGAAGGGGCACCAGCGTCCGATCATCGACGATCACCGGCAGCTGATCCGGGAAGTTCACCTGGGCGCCGCCCACGAACACCCGAATGGGCAGCGAGGACTTACCTTGGGCGACGCCGGCACCGGCAATGAGCAACAGCGAGAGAGCCACCACGATACTGAACATGCGGCGTTTCAAGCCACACACCTCCTCTAACCGATGAGGACGCCGGTCGTGGCTTCAATTTCTCACTTGGACTGCTTTTTTCGCCGTGGGCGAAAGGGGTTTCTGGTCCAGGTTGATCTCCCGAGTGAGCATCGCTGCCAACTGGCCCAAGTCCCGAGCCAGTTGGCTTTTCGCCAGGGCGCCCATGATCTTGGCGCGCTGCGTACGAAGAATTGAGCGTCCGGCCGGATATGTACGGGGCGAACTTTGCAGCGGCGGGCGCCATGCCCCGCGACGGAGCCCCATGCGAATCCTGGGTTGAAGTCGACCGTGGCCCCGCCCGTTCTCCCGGGGAGCGCCAACGCCCAGCCGGAACTGCACAAAATGCGCCCCATCCCCTTCTCGCACAAAGGGGGTGGGGCGACGTACGTTATAGGGCGCGTCTACAAGGGCTTTGCAGAATCATGGTATGAGACCATGTAGCAGCTCACGGGTGATCCCGTCCAAGCGAATGAGACCATGCCCTTCCGATATCAGCATGGCCAAAAATCCCAGCAACCGGGCGTGATCACCAGGAGGGACTTGGGGTGAAGGCTCCATCAATTAACGGCGGACCTGGTGACCAGCGTGACGGTCGGCGGGCGCCAGAGAGCTTGCCATTTCCCGGATCGCCATAGCCAGGTGCTGAAATTGGGGGGCGAGCGATCGTAAGAGCACGGTGCCATTCCGCTTTCCTCCGCTACGGCACCGCTCTACTTCCTTGAGAAATGAGCGGGTAAAATCCATGAGGTCCACCCGTTCGATTAGTCGCTCAACCGGCAGGGTAAAGAGCGTGCCGTCTCTGGCGATGTAGACTCCGAGCCTGCGGATGGGCCACGGTTCACCTTGCATGGCGGCCAGTATCCAGTAGCCAATGAGTTGACGCTGATAGGCGGTGCGTGGGCTCCGGGCCCGGGCAGAGACCTTAATGTCAAGGAGCAGGTCGTCGATGACCAGGTCTGCATCGGCTCCGCCAACCAACCGGCCCAATGCTCTGAAATGCGGGTTGAAGATAACCCTTTCCTTGGGGGCAAACACATACCGGCGGGCCATGGCCAGCTTTGCGAGTGCTTGCAGGTCTTCAAGGTCTTTGGGGTTAATCCGAAAGAAGTCGGGTTCATCGACGTTTGCCCGGTAGATGAGATCAAGGCGTGCCAAGAACAGGCACCCGCGAAGTAGCGCGGCCAACAGCTGCTCCCCACCCGCAACGTAGGCATTGTACAGGTCTCGGACTTCCTTCAGCCGGTGCTCGAGCGCATCTGTCTCAGGGTCCGCAAACGCGAATTGCGGCATATCCATCGCCGCTTCTGCGACCCATTTTCCCTCCGCCCGGGGAACGGCAGACCACGTACGGGCGATCCAGGCCCGGAGCCAGTAGTCGAACGCCGTTCCGACGATGATGGGCTCAGCCGCAGTCGGGGTGACCCGGAGCGGCGTCCCCCGCTTACGGGGCTTGGCGCTGCTGTAGAAGGCATCCGCTAGATCGGGTAGACTGGCGAACAGATGCTTTGTCGGCGGGTGCCCTGTGAGGTATGACGACAATGATATGGCTGATCGCCCTCCCGGGTGGAATCTGTGTTCCGAGATCTGATGCAAGGAGGAAACATGCCCAGCTTTATCGTGGATATGAACGCAGGTCGGCCGCACGAATTGAATGGTCTCCTGCACTTTGAGGCTCCTCGCCGAATGCGCCTCCATCTCCGTGCACGCCCCGGCGATGTTTTGTGGTTGGTTGACATGGCGTGGCCCGTTTGGGTACAGGGGATGTTGGCAGTGGACAGGGTTATGCCCACACCCTCCGGTGTTCTTGTTTGTGGGCAGCCTGGCAGATGCAGGTGGTTTCCTCATGCCCGCATCGGTATTGTGGGGGCATTCACGTACAAACAGACTCTACGACTCCCACCCGGGGTACATCTTGGTTCCAGCTCAGTTCTTCGAATGCCACCTGAGTTGGAGCAGGGCTGGATAGCACTTCTAGCTGCTGCTCCACTGGACCGGTCCTCGTGCTACTGTGGCGAGTGCCAACAATTCAAAGACCCATCCAAGTTCTTAAAGGGCGGGCACCAGGTATGTAAGTCCTGCCGAAGCCGGATCCACTATGAACGGTATGGTAAGGTCCGTCGGGAAGTCCTACGTGAGAGTACCGACCATCCCATCACGGAAAGTGAATGGGCCGAGTGCAAAGCCTTTTTCGGCCATTCATGTGCCTATTGCGGGGGTGGAAAGGAAGATCTGACCAAAGATCACGTGGTCTCCGTCTGGCGGGAGGGGGATCACAGCCGGCAGAACATCATTCCGGCCTGCCGCTCCTGCAATAGTAAGAAGGCTGATCAGGACATGGAACCGTGGTACAGGTCAGTGCCCTTCTTCAACGAAGAGCGGTTGAGACGGATACAGACCTGGTGCGCTGAACGCTGATGACCATCTTCGAGGCAAGGAGAGCCCTTTCCTAGTCGCGCCCTCCAAATATCTACGGCCGTGCAGCATTAGGATCGAAACCACGCAGGGAGTCGCCCGGACCGTAGATGCGCACTGGCCAACCCAAGCTGGATACTTGCTCGCGTGCATGCGCGAGCGGCCGGCAGGGCCATCGGCGCGGTATCTGGTTGATCTGTCGCCGGACTCTCGGCGCGGGCAGGGGGACGATTGTCGCCCCCCGCGTGAAGAACCCCGCAGGGGCGGACGATTCGCACTCCGAAAGGAGAATGCTGGACGATTGTTGAAAGCACAGCTTTAGATGTGGCGCCCGGAAGCCCGCCTGTTGGCTGCTGCAATCGAGACCCTAGCTTGGTGCGCAGGGGGTAAATATTGGTGGACGTGTTTGCGCTCCGAAACCAAATCGTGAAGGAGTATGAGCAGTTCTCCCGCTCCTTCACCAAATTTCAAGCCCCGGATATTCGCTCCCTTGTCGAGGAGGAGTATTCAGAGGGCCGGTTCTGGCCTGCGCCGCTCATTCAGATTAACCCAAACTTCGTCTCCGGCGGTTCGATTGATGCCCTGGTCGACAAGGGCCGGCTCGACGACGAGTGTCGTCGCATCTTCCGCATCAAGTCCAAAGAGAACACCTTCGGCAAGCCGATGGACCTTCACAAGCACCAGGTGGACGCCATTGGGGTCGCTCAGAAGCGGGAGAGCTATGTCCTGACCACCGGCACTGGTTCCGGCAAGTCCCTCGCCTACTTCATCCCGATTGTGGACGACGTGCTTCGCCGGAAGAGCGAAGGAAAGGCCGGCAAGTCGATCACAGCGATCGTCGTCTACCCGATGAACGCCCTCTGCAACAGCCAGTTGGAGGAGCTGGAGAAGTTCCTCGGACTTGGCTACCCCGACGGGAAGCAGCCGGTCACCTTCGCCCGGTATACTGGCCAGGAGTCAGAAGAGGAGCGGAGCCGAATCGCCCAGAACCCCCCGGACATTCTCCTAACCAACTATGTCATGATGGAATTGCTGATGACTCGTTTCCAGGAGACTGACAAGGCGGTTCGTAGGCATGCGAACGGCCTCCGCTTCTTGGTGCTGGACGAGTTACATACGTACCGGGGTAGACAAGGCGCCGACGTCGCCATGCTGGTTCGGCGCGTTCGGGAGCGGTTCAACCAGGACCTGCTGTGTATCGGCACCTCCGCGACCATGGCTTCGGAGGGCTCGGTGGCGGAGCGGAACTTGGTCGTCGCCCGGGTGGCAGGCGACCTCTTTGGTGTGCAGGTCAAACCTGAAAACATCATCACGGAAACTCTGGAGCCTGTGACCGATCCGACAACACCGGTCGATTCTACGGCACTTGCCGCCGCTATTCGGGACGGAGTGCCACACGCAGCCGCTTACGACGACCTTGCCAAACACCCGGTATCCGTCTGGGTGGAGCGGACCCTTGGCCTCGACTACGTAGAAGGGCGTTACGTTCGCATAGGGCGCCCAAAGTCGGTTGAGGCGGCTGCAGCGGCCCTGGCCGACGCGAGTGGCTGTCCCATAGATGTGTGCGCCCGCTATCTGGCCGACTTCCTGCTCATGTCGTACCAGGTGAAAAACGAGAAGGGCCGGAGCTTCTTTGCTTTCCGCCTTCACCAGTTCATTAGCGGCGCTGGCAACGTCTACACCACCTTGGAGGAGCCCGGCCAACGGTACATCACCTTGGCCGGGCAACAGTATCAGCCCGGCGAGCGTGATCGGCTGCTGTTCAATGCCTGTTTCTGCCGGGAATGCGGCCAGGAATACTACCCAGTCTGGGCCAGTGTGGAGGGCAACTTGCCCTCCCGGTTCCAGCCCCGGGAACTCTCCGAGCGAGCCCATGAGGCAGAAGAGACCGAGGCAGGGTACCTTATGATCGACCCAGACGGCCGCTTCGAAGCGGAGCCGGTCGGTGACCAGTATCCGGAGGAGTGGCTAGAGTGGACGGGAGACCGAGCCATCCTGAAACAGCACTACAAGCGCCTGCGGCCGAAGGCAGTCCGGGTCAACACCATGGGGGAGGTCGGGGGCGGCGGAGTCAAGGGCTGGTACATCCGGGCACCCTTCCGATTCTGCCTGAATCCCGAATGCGAAGCCTATTATGAAGGAACCGTCCGTAGCGACCTGACGAAGCTCAGCGGGCTCTCCAGCGAGGGACGCAGTTCGGCGACCACCATGCTTACGCTGGCGGCTCTTCGCCAGTTGATCGGCAGCGACCTTGATCCGAAGGCGAAAAAGCTCCTCGGCTTTAGCGATAACCGCCAGGATGCCTCCCTTCAGGCGGGCCACTTCAACGACTTCGTACAGATCCTCTTGCAGCGCGGAGCCTTGCTGGCAGCGTCGCAGAAGGCGGGTGAAGAGGGGCTGCAAGACGAGAACGTCGCGCCACGGGTCCTGGAGCGCCTCAACCTGGAGCCGGGGGACTATGCCTCGAATGCGACGGCGAAGGGACTGGCAGCCCGAAAGGCACGCGAAGCCCTGCGCGACGTTCTGGGGTACCGCCTGTACTTCGACCTGCGCCGGGGTTGGCGCTTTACCAGCCCCAACCTCGAACAGCTCAAACTGGTCAAGATTGGCTACATGGAGCTGCTCGAATCCTGCCAGAATGAGGCGGACTGGAAGGGCAGCCTCTGGTTCGGTTCACTCACGCCGGAGCAGCGCTGCGCGATTGCTACCGACTTGCTCGACTCGATGCGTAAAGGCCTTTCTATCCAGGCGCTGTTCCTGGACCCAGCGTTCCAGGAGCAACTCCGCCTACGCTCCTTCCAGGATCTGAAGGAGCCCTGGGGCCTCTCCGAGGAAGAGCGGCTTCAGCCAGGGCTCTATATGATTCCGCGGCCACGGCCCAAGGGATTGAAAAATTACTTCTCGTTCCAGTTCATCTCTTACCGCTCAAAGTTTGGCCGGAAGCTAAAGAACTCAGCCACCTGGGGCGGTGAGTTTCCCCCGGCCTGCCCGGAGAAGTTTGACGAAGGAGCCTACAACGACGCTGTTGATGAGCTGGTGAAGATCCTCGCTGATCTGGGATATGTCCAGATCGCTGAGACGGAGATCGGCAAGGGCTACCAGGTGAAGGCGGGCGCCCTGGAGTGGCACGCTCTGCCGGCCTCGGCAGCGGCGGACACACCTTCCGTCAACAGGTTCTTCCGGGAGCTCTATCAAAACGTGGCGAATGGGCTGCTCCACGAGGATCGCTTCCTACACCAGCTGGAGGCTCGGGAGCACACCGCCCAGGTGCCGACCGAAGACAGGGAAGAGCGGGAGGCCCGGTTCCGAAAGGGGCTGCTGCCCGAGCGCATTGTGAATGGCGAGGTGGAGAAGGCTGGCCTTCCTGTCCTCTTTTGCTCGCCGACCATGGAGTTGGGTGTAGACATTTCGGCGCTGAACGCGGTTTACATGCGAAATGTCCCGCCCACTCCGGCCAACTACGCACAGCGCAGCGGCCGTGCGGGCCGGAGCGGACAGCCTGCGCTCGTGCTTACCTACTGTGCGGCCCGCTCCCCGCATGACCAGTACTTCTTTGCCGACCCCACCCGCATGGTTTCCGGCGTCGTCAACGCACCCGCGATCGACCTGGCAAACGAAGACCTGATCCGTAGCCATCTCCACGCTGTCTGGTTGGCGGAAACCGGTGTGAAGCTCGGCTCTTCTGTCCGTGAAGTGATCGGGGTAGAGGATCAGGAGCACCTGCCCATTCGCCTGGAAGTCTTGCAGGAGATCGACCGGCCCGATTTGGCACAGCGTGCCCGTACCCGCTCGACGCGGGTGATGGCGATGCTGGGTACCTACCTTCACGAACAGCACGCGCCCTGGTACACGCCTACCTGGCTGGAGGGCGTCATCAACGGTGCAGGGCACCGCTTTCATGATGCCTTCAACCGGTGGCGGCATCTCTACAAGGCGACCGCCAAGCAGATGGAACGCGCCGACAAAGTGATCAAGAACGCCGCGGCGTCTGAACAGGATCGGTATGAGGCGAAGGCTCGGTACGACGAGGCCTTCAAGCAGCAGCAGATCCTCCTGGAGAGCCAGGCATCCATGAACTCAGACTTCTACACATACCGGTACTTGGCCAGCGAGGGGTTCCTGCCGGGGTACAACTTCCCCCGCCTGCCTCTGATGGCCTATATTCCGGCCAGGCGGGAGAAGGTCGTGCGCGATTCCTTCCTCAGCCGGCCGCGTTTCCTCGGCCTGAGCGAGTTTGGACCGCAGTCGATCATCTACCACGAGGGCAGCACTTACAGGGTGAAGCGGGCGATCCTGACGATCCGCGACGAGAGTTCTGTGTCTGTCGGAGCCAAGCTCCCGGTGCAGTCAGCCCGACTCTGCCCCGCATGCGGTTATGGCCATTTCGGCGATGAAAACGCTTACGAGCGTTGTGTGAACTGTGACGCCCGCCTGGAGGACGGACGATCTCTGCCCAACCTCTACCGCATTGAGCAGGTCTCCACACGCCGGGCGAACCGCATCACCTCCGACGAAGAAGAGCGGCAGCGTCAGGGATATGAAATGGTGACCACTCTCCGCTTTGCCAGCGAGCAGGGGCGGGTGCGGTGCGAATCACTCGCCTTCGTGGAAGGGGAGGAAGAACTGCTTGAGGTACGCTACGCCCCGTCTGCCACCATCTGGCGGCTGAACCTGGGCTGGCGCCGCCGGAAAGACAAGAGCATCTACGGGTTCCTGATCGATGCAAACACCGGCGAGTGGGCGAAGGACGAGCAGATGCCGGAAGACGCGATTGAAGAGGATCTCAAGGAAACTAAGAACGTGGAGCGGATCACGCCCTACGTGGAGGATACGAAGAACATCCTGATCGTTCACCCGAAGGTCGGGTTGGAAGAGGATGCGCTCGTCACCCTCCAATACGCCCTAAAGCGTGGCATTGAACACGTGTTCCAACTTGAAGAGTCGGAACTGGCAGCAGAGCCCCTCCCTGACAACCAGGACCGGCAGGCGATTCTCTTCTATGAAGCGGCAGAGGGCGGAGCGGGCGTTCTGACCCGCATCGCCAGCGACCGGTCGGCCCTCTCCCGGGTGGCGGCGAAGGCGTTGGAGATCTGCCATTACGAATGGAACGGAGAGCACGCCGAGGCCGACCACCTGGTCGATACAAACACCGAGTGCGAGGCGGGCTGCTACCGATGCCTCCTCAGCTACTACAACCAGCCGGATCACGCCCTGATCGACCGTAAGCATGAGGCCGTGCTCGATCTGCTCTGCCGGTTAACTCGGGCCGAGCGGCGGTCCGTGGAACGGCCGGGCCTGGTAGGGGCCAGCTTCGAGCAACTTCAGAATGCCTCTACGTCATCACTTGAACATGCGTGGCTGAACTACCTGAAGGAGGGCGACTATCGTCTGCCCGACAGGGTGCAGCCCCTTCTTTCCGACTACAACACCCGGCCTGATTTTGCGTTCACGGATGGCCCCGCCTTGATCTACATCGACGGACCAGTGCACCTCAAACCCCAGCAGGCCGTTCTCGATGAGCAGATCACAACTACCCTGGAGGATGCCGGCTTTACGGTGATCCGCTTCCCGGCTGATAAGGCCAGTTGGCCACAGATTCTATCAGACTACTCGTGGGTCTTCGGTAAAGGGAAGCGCGCTTGAGTGCTTCCCTTCACTTAGTCCCTTTCTTGAAAGGAGAGCGTGCAATGAGCACCGCCCTTGCATACCGCCCCGGCGCCCTCATTCGGGCACGCGGGCGGGAATGGATCGTCCTCCCCGAGACGAGGGCCGGCATGTTACGGCTCCGGCCGCTTGGCGGCAGTGAAGAGGATGCTACGCTGATCTGCGTGGTGCTGGAACGGATGCCGATTGAACCCGCCGCATTCGCCCTGCCGGACCCGAATCAGCCGGGTCCCCAGCAGGCGGGGCTGATTCTGCGTGACGCTCTTCGCATGAAGCTGCGGGCCGGTGCCGGCCCCTTCCGCTCGTTTGGCAACCTGGCCGTTGAGCCTCGCGCCTACCAGTTGGTGCCACTCCTAGTGGCCTTGAAGCAGCCGGTGGTCCGGCTCTTAATTGCCGATGACGTCGGCATTGGCAAGACGATTGAGGGTGCCCTCATCGCCCGAGAGATGCTGGACCGGGGAGAGATCGAGCGCCTGACGGTGATCTGCCCGCCCCACCTCTGTGACCAGTGGCGAGATGAACTGGCCAGCAAATTCTTCATCGACGCGGAGGTCGTCCGTTCGGGCACTGCCGCCCGGCTGGAGAAGGGGCTGCGGGCGGATCAATCCATCTTTGAGGTGTATCCCCATACGATTGTTTCGCTCGACTACATCAAATCTGACCGGCGCCGGGACGAATTCATCCGCAGTTGCCCGGAGTTGGTCATCGTCGATGAGGCCCACACGTGCGTACAGGCGGGCGGGGGAGCCCGCCACCTGCGTTATGAGCTGCTGCGGCGCCTGGCCGATGACCAGGGCCGTCACATGCTCTTCCTGACCGCTACCCCTCACTCGGGAGATGACCTTGCCTTCCATAACCTCCTGGGCCTGCTCAACCCCCAGTTCGCCCAGCTCGTCGACCTGCCGAAGGGGCGGGAGCGCGACGCACTGCGCGACCAGCTGGCCAACCACTTGGTTCAGCGCCGCCGCGGCGACATCGCAGAATGGCAAAGCGGTTCTGGCTTCCCGACCCGGGAGTCGGCCGAGGTGACCTATCATCTGTCGGGCGAGTGGGGGCAGTTCTTTGATGCGGTCCTCCAGTATGCTAAGGACCTCGTTAGCTCAGCTCAGGGCAAGAGCCACATCCAACAGCGAATGTCCTGGTGGGCGGCCCTTGCCCTTCTTCGGTGCGTCAGCAGCAGCCCGGCTGCCGCCTCCCTGGCGCTTCGGACCCGCCTGACCAGTACCGAGGGGAGCACCGAGGAAGAGCAGGTTGCTGACCTGGAGGAGCAGGGCGGAGCGACCGTACTGGATAGCACCTCGGATGCCCTTCTTTCCCTGGACGAGAGTGTGCCTGCCGGCGCCCTCCCGGATGAAGCGGAAGAGGTTACCCTGTCCCGGTTAATCGTGCAGGCGGACGCCCTCCGAGGCCCAAACCACGACCCCAAGCTGGCGGTCCTGGTTCGTCAGGTACGGCAACTGGTAAGCGCAGGCTTCCGGCCCGTCGTTTTCTGCCGTTACATCGCGACCGCACAGTACGTAGCGGAAGAACTGGAGAAAGCGCTGAAACGGGAATCCTGCCACGTCATGGCCGTGACCGGCGAACTGCCGCCAGAGATGCGGGAGGAACGAATCGAGAGTCTCAGTGCCCTGCCGGAGGGCACGACCCCCATCCTTATCGCCACCGATTGCCTCTCGGAGGGGATTAACCTCCAGAAATTCTTCTCGGCGGTGGTCCACTATGACCTGGTCTGGAACCCCACCCGGCATGAACAGCGGGAGGGGAGGGTCGACCGGTTTGGGCAGCGGGAGCCCGTCGTGCGTGCGCTGATGCTCTACGGTGCAGACAACCCGGTGGACGGCGCCGTCCTCCGTGTCATCTTGCGAAAGGCTGAAAAGATCCGCAAGGAGCTGGGCGTCTCTGTTCCCTTGCCGACAGACAACAACCAGGTCGTGGAGGCGGTGATGAAGGCGGTCCTTCTCCAGCAGGGGAGCGTGACCGGGGATCACCAGCAGCTCCAGTTTAGCTTCTTCGATCTCGAACACGAGGTCGAGGCCGCCTGGCAGCAGGCCAAGAACAAGGTGAGCAACACCGTCTTCAGCCAGCGCCGGCTTGACCCGGCTCAGGTCGTGCCGGAATGGCAAAAGGCGGTCGAGGCGTTGGGCACCGAAGATGACGTGGAGCGTTTCGTCCGTGCCGTCGCCGAGCGCATGGGCGCCCCCCTGGAGGCGCGCGGCCCTGTCTACCGGCTCCCCTTCGACCACCTGCCGCTCAGCGTGCGGGAGCGCCTCGAGGCTTCCGGGTTCAAGGAGGCGCCCCGTCTCGCCTTCCATGCTGACCGGGCCGGCAATGCGGTCTACGTCCACCGCGCCCACCCGCTGGTTGCGATCCTGGCGGACTACGTGGCGGAGCTTGCACTAAGCGAGCACGGCGATCAGGCCCTGGGTGCACGCTGCGGCGCGATCTTCACCAGGGCTGTCACTAGGAAGACCACCATCTATCTACTCCGGCTGCGTACCCAAATCAACGTGCAGCGGAGGGCGAGAAAGGGGCGCGCCGGGTTCCAGAAATCAATCCTGGCGGAGGAGTGCCTGGCTGTCGCCGTGGTTGGTTCGGGCGTCCCCGAGGTGCTCGGCGCGGGCGCCGCCTTTGAACTGATGTCCAGCGAGCCCGGCCGCAACATGGACCGCGCCCAGCAGGTGCGGTTGCTGCAGGGCGCCGTTGCCACCCTGCCCTACCTGCAGGAGGCTTTCGCCGCCATTGCCCGGGAGCGCGCCGCATCCCTGGCCACTGACCATCAGCGGGTGCGGCTGGCCAGCCAGGAGGCGGGCGTGACGACCACGGTGGATGAAAATCCGGTAGTGGATGTCGTTGGTCTTTACGTGATGATGCCGATGGCGCAGATCTGAGGAGGGGGAGCATGAGCAGGATCAAGCGTGCACACGGCTTTGCAGCCGTGCGCGTGGAGGGTGGGCTCCTGCCCCCCGAGTCCCTTCGTGAAATCGCCTCGCAGAAGGCGCGGCACCAGGCGGATGAGGACTATCGCATCTCCCGGTCGCTCCAACTCAAAGATGAACTGGGGCGATTCTGGCATATTGCCCGGGATCTCTGGAAGCTGTACCAACTGAAACGCCGGCGGACTGATCTGGATCAGCAAAAGGTGACGACCGAGTTCCTGGTCTCCTTCTTTCGGGATGTGCTTGGCTACTATGACCTCCAGACCATGAGCGGAGCCTCTGCCGAGGGGCGTCACTTTGCCATCACACACCGCGGAGCGGATGGGCAGATCCCGATCCTGTTTGTTTCCCACCGTTACGAGTTGGACCGGGCCGAGGCGCGCTTCGGAGATGAGGGGCGCCGTCGCTCCCCGGCCAACCTGTTGCAGGAGTACTTGAATGCCGATGAACGTGCCCAATGGGGCATTGTCAGCAACGGTGGCTTGGTGCGCCTCTTGCGGGATAATCCCTCCCTGACCCGCCCGGCCTACATCGAATGTGATCTTGAACTGATGTTGACCGACGAGATTTACGCTGATTTCACTGCGATGTGGCTCCTTCTGCATGACAGCAGACTGAGGGGTGAGGAGAAGCAGGCCGGCGGAACGATCATGGAGCAGTGGCGGCTCCAGGCCCACGCAACGGGTGAGCGAGCCCTCGTCCACTTGCGTGAGGGCGTCACTGAAGCGCTGCGGCTGCTGGGATCGGGCTTCCTCGCCCACCAGGCGAACGATGGGCTGCGGGATCGGGTTGCCGGCGGCACGCTGTCGGCGCAGACATACTATCAGCAACTTCTTCGACTGGTCTACCGCTTCTTGTTCCTCTTCACGGTAGAGGATCGCGACCTGCTGTTTCCACCCGGCGTGCAACCGGAAAGCCGTCGGGTTTACGCCGAGGGCTACTCGCTCGCCATGCTCCGTGAGCGTGCCCTACGACGCGGCCAGGACGAACAGCACAGTGATCTCTGGCAGGGGATCCAGATCGTCTTCCGTGGTCTTGCCGGGGATCTGGCGGTGCAGGAGGCCCTGGGCGTACCGGCCCTGGACGGTCTCTTCGCCGAGGGCCAGTGCCCGGATCTTGAGGATGCCTACATCGGGAATACCTACCTTCTAAGGGCCATTCGTGCCCTCGCGTACTTCAAGACCGAGAGCGGATTGGCTCGAATCAACTACCGAGACATGGACACGGAGGAGCTAGGATCGGTTTATGAAGGCCTCCTTGAGCTCCACCCGCAGTTCCAGGTGGAGATGCGACCATGGACCTTTGCCTTCCTGAGCGACGTGGCGGATGTCGGTGCTCGTGGCTCGGAACGGAAGTCCACCGGCTCTTACTACACCCCGACAAGCCTTGTCGAAGAGCTGATTAAGTCAGCCTTGGAGCCGGTCATGGCCAAGGCGGTCGCCGATCACCCGGAAAACCCGCGCCAGGCGATTTTGGACCTCAAGGTGATCGACCCAGCCTGCGGCAGTGGTCACTTCCTCTTGGCGGCTGCCCGCCGAATGGCCGCGGAGATAGCCCGGTTCGAGTCCGATGGGGCCGTTCCGGACGAGCAGGCTCGGCGCCACGCCCTACGCGAGGTGGTCCAGTACTGCATCCACGGGGTAGACAAAAACCCCTTGGCGGTCGAGCTTTGCCGGGCTGCTCTTTGGATGGAGACCATTGAGCCTGGTAAGCCGCTCTCCTTCTTGGATGCCCACATCCAGTGGGGCGACTCCTTGATCGGTCTGCGAGACCCTTCCGTACTGGAGGAAGGGATCCCAATGGATGCCTACAAGGCCCTGACGGGTGATCAACCTGAGGCGGAGCGGGAGTTGAAGCGGCGGAACAAGACGTCTGTTTCCGATGTGCAGCTCAACTTCTTTGAGCCGGCCGCCGTTCCCGAGCCCGAGGAAACAGAAGTCGACGTTGAGTCCATGCCGGAGGAGACGCTGGCTGACGTCGCGGTGAAGCGCGCCCAATGGCTCGCTTCCAGGGGGCGGCGCAAGTGGACGGACGCACGGGATGCGGCCGATCTTTACGTGGCAGCCTTCTTCCTTCGTAAGCGACTGGAAAACATCGATCTGGTGCCCGTAAACCAGGACTTGGCCCGGCTTGCGCACAAGCAGCCGGGGCGCCCGGGGGTGCTTGAGGTAGCCCGGCGGATGGCGGAGAAGCAGGGGTTCTTGCATTGGCACCTAGCCTTCCCGCAGGTGGCGAAGCGGGGCGGATTTGACGTAGTGCTGGGGAATCCGCCGTGGGAACGTGTGAAGCTGCAGGAGCAGGAGTTTTTCGCTAGCCGAAGCAGGGAAATCGCGGAAGCACCGAACAAAGCTGCACGTGACCGGCTTATTAGGGCGCTGGGCCGGCCCAACGCAACTCCTTCTGAGCGATTGCTCCTACAAGCCTTCGAGCAATCCAAAAGGGCGGCAGAGGCATCGAGCCTCTTCATCAGGACGGCTGGGCGCTATCCCCTTACCGGTACGGGCGACGTAAACACCTATGCCGTTTTCTCCGAACTATTTCTGAACCTCGTTTCGGCCACCGGCCGAGCCGGCTTGATTGTACCCACCGGGATTTCCACAGACGATTCGACAAAGGCGCTCTTCGCAGAGATTTCGTCTTCGAAGCGTGTAGCCAGTCTATTTTCGTTTGAGAACGAGGAGTTCATTTTTCCCTCTGTGCATCATGCGTTCAGGTTCTGCTTATTGACCTTAACGGGTACTGAGACCCAAATTGAACGCCCCGTATTCGTATTCTTCGCCCGGCAGCCCGAGCAGATCTACGAGAAGGACCGCCGGTTCACCCTTTCTCCAGACGAGATCAGCCTCATTAACCCGAACACTCGGACATGTCCGGTCTTGCGTTCAACAGCGGATGCAGAACTGGCCAAGAAGTTGTATGCCAGAGTTCCGGTCTTGCTTCATGAGGGCCAAACATCAGGGAACCCGTGGAAAATCAGTCTTCTGACCATGTTCCATATGTCAGCCGATAGCGGTATGTTCCGAACCTCGGAGCAGTTGGACGTGGCAGAGTTGAAGGGCGGGCCGCTACTGGACCGACGGGGAATCACCTGGCTGCCACTGTACGAAGCCAAGATGGTGCACCAGTATGACCACCGGTATAACACCTACAACCAAGCTGGGACAGGTGTCTTGGATGTGGATGTTGACCGCAAGCAAAACCCGCAATATGAGATTCTGCCACGATACTGGGTTGAACAGGGTGCCGTCCTCAGTCACCTGACCGGTAGAGGGTGGAGCCGTTCCTGGCTCTACGGGTTTCGAAGCATTGCGCGCTCAACCGATGAACGAACGGCCATTGGCACAGTGATTCCAGCCTGGTCAGTGGGTCATAAGGTGCTGCTTGCGATGTTTGGAGACGAAATCACACCCCAACTGATGGCGTGCTGGGCGGCAAACTTCAACTCCCTCGTCTTCGACTACTTGATCCGCCAAAAGGTCGGTGGAACCGATCTGGGTTTTTTCCAGGTGAAGCAAATCCCCATGCTTCCGCCGAGCGCATACGAGGGTCAGGAGATTCAGTTCGTAACGGACCGGATCCTGGAACTGGTGTACACGAGTGAGTCGCTGCGCTCATTTGCTGAGGACCTGGGGTACTTGGGTGCTCCCTTCTCGTGGGATCCAGACCGGCGGGCTGTGCTCCGGGCCGAGTTGGATGCGTTCTACGCGTGCAAGTACGGCCTGTCACGGGACGAACTGCGCTTTATCCTCGACCCATCCGACGCTTACGGTATGGACTACCCCAGCCAAACCTTCCGGGTTCTCCGGGAGAACGAGGTAAAGGAGCTCGGTGAGTACCGGACGCAACGGCTCGTGCTAGAGGCCTGGGAACGTCTCCCCGGACCACGACAGGGGTAACATCAACCAACTAAACTGGACATCCTAACGCAGGGTTACGCGGCAGGCATTCACGCAGGTAGTGCGCAAGGCAGCCATGAGGTATTCGAGAGCGAGAAGGCCAGCTGGCTGCGGGACCCACCCGTCGCTGGCTGGCCTGTATGCGTAGTGAAGAGGAGAGGGCCCTGAACCTGCACTTACCCAGCCGCATAATCACGGTGTGCAACGACATGTCTGGATGGGGTGGCCGCTGCTGCACCTTGGCCATCCTTCCGCTGGTGGTCGCACGTTGGGAAATATGACGCCTGTTGTAGGATCGGTTGAACTGTCGGCCCTGGGGGGCGATATGCGGCGATCAAGAGCTTATCCAACGCTTCGCTGGCGGCCAGCACCCTGGGATGCAGGAAATCCCCACCGACCTCTGCCACCAGGAGGCTCAGGGCTTCCCTCTGCTCTTCGATGCGCTCGTAGAGATTGGTATTCATAGTTGTTTCACCACTCGGCTTTCTCCTACGTCGACTAGCATGGCCACCCGCAAGCCACCTGACCGGCGGGAGATGCTACCTTCTTACCCTGCTCAAACCCAATCCCTGTCCCGCCCCACGGCGCCCAATTCTTCAAATGCTGAATTATTCGGGGGCGGTGTGTGTTGCCCCTTCCAGTCGGACCAGGGGTCGAGGGGGAACTTTTCCCCTGCGGTGCCCTCACTTCTAGGGCCGTACAACCATCGTGCAGCTGGACGCCGAAATGCAGCGGGTGCGACCGAGCCGGGGGAGCACCCGCTGTGCCATTGACTTACGCTGGCAGTCGACTAGTCGTGTACCAACCTGTCAATGAGAGACGGGTCGCCTCCCGCGGTCACCTCCGAACAACGTGTCAGAAATAGGCGAGAGAATCGTGCTTGTAAATAAATCCCATTTTGGCTACCATGAACCCAAAGCGTGAAAATGGGAAGTGGGTGAGAGAGGCGTGCGGAGCCTTTTGGCGATCCTGCTGGTGTGCGGCTTTATTGCAGGTTGTGGCAGCACACCGGCCACAGGGAAGGCAGATACAGGTCGACCAGCAGCAGAGCAAACCAGCAAGAAGACGCCGGTGCGCTACCGGCTGGATAATCCGGAGTTCCGAGCCATTCCCGTCCACCCGGCCAATGCCGGGACGGTCAAGTACCAACTGCTGGCCACGCAGGAGCGGATCTGGGTGGTCCGTGAGCATGGTCGCTACGGTTATGCCGAGACCCAAGACTTCGGCTCGGTGCCTCTGTCTGGCGAAAACACAATCACCTTCCAGCGGCTCGATCAGGTGGAGCCGGATATGAAGTTCGTGAGCGGCCGGAACTTCTACTGGATCACCGTTGGCGAGCAATTATTGGTGAAGGAGCAGCAGTTCAACCAATCGTTCTGGTTCGGGGCGAATCAGGACAAGTATCGGCTAGTGAGGCTGTACCCGGACCATAAGGAGATTGATGCGACCGTCGCCTCTACCTTGCGCCAGATCGTGTCCGCGGGCGGAGAGACTTATGCCGAGGGGCCGGATGCGGCGGTGTACGTCCTCGACCAGGATTTGCTGGTCAAGCAGCAGTACAAAATCAGGGGCGAGAAGTGGGTGGGGCGCCTGTCCCCGATTGGCGGCGGTCAACTGCTGATTGGTGATTCCCCCTTCGACTTGAAGACCGGAGACTTCTATTGGGACGCGGCCGGAGCAACGAAGAAGGAGTATCCTGTCAAGGAATGGAGCACGGCCGCCGGCGACCCGTACGGCCTAGTTTGGTTTGCAGACAACACCGATGCACATCGTCTCCGACTCATCGCTGCTACCCGAGACGGGCAGATTGTGACCGACAACCAGGTAGCGCCTCATGAGTTGAACCAGTACAGCCCGGTCGTCTTGCTGCCATCCAAAGACGCCTTGATCGTTGCAGCCATCGGTTCCTATCAGGGAGAGGAACACCTGCTGGTGTTCAAATTCAAGCGAACATAACCCCCGGGCCCCGGGAATGGAAAAACACGCCTCGAGCCGAGGCGTGTTTTGTTTAGCGCCGGGCCTTTTGCGAGAACTGCGCCTACAGCGAAAATGGATCAAAGCGGTTGGCGATTTATGGAGATTCCTCTATACTGCTGGTTGTGCAAGATGCGGCAAGAGAGGGAGGGTCTCATATGCAGCTCAAATTCCACGCTGGCGGGTCGGATGAATCCGTCGAATTTGTGAAGGGCATCTTGCCCTTGATCGGCAACGTCCAGGGATTTGAAGTGTATGGGTCACGGGAGCAGACTCCCTACGTGGAGACCGTCAATGGCCACCAGCATCGCTACACGTGCATTCTCCGTGATGATCGTGGCAATGAGGTGTGGCTCCCGACGCTGTGTGGGTACGGTGGTGCCGGAGCATTTGCTACCCGGCGGATTCTGCAGATCATTGGACTCAAAGACGACTACCGTATTGAAGACCGACAGCAGATCAAGGAAACCGGGTTGAAGCCCGTACATCGGTTACGCCTGCTGGTCGGAGGGGCAGCAGGCGCGTCCCTCCGGTTCGTGGGGCGGTTTTGGATCGCCATGGAGTTCAAGTACGCCTATCAGCTATCCCGAGTCCGTACGGCCCTACAAGCGCTCGGTAGTGGCCACCCCGCCGAGGACATGAGAGGCGTGAGGATTCCCCCGTTCTTGACTTCAGACAGCACTGGGCCTGAAGTCCCGGACTGCGTGACCAATCTGGCATTTCGGGTGAACCTCCCCTTGCCCGAACTCCTCTCAGATGAGGCGCTGCAGGCGCTGTTTCGGTCGATTGCCGAGGAAAATGGCGGGGCTCCGGTTCTCTACGACCTAGAAGGGAATCCGATCTGACGTGTCGGACTGCGAGGTCACCTGGCCTTAGGTGCTGGGATAAATGGCGTCCGTGCCACAGGTGGCCGGGCGCCATTTGGCGCGCTCAGGTCCGCTTGGGCTTGGCACATAGCCGGGGAGTGCGAGCGCACCGGGCGGCGACTGCTCAGCCGGTATGGAGCGAGGTGTGATACGATGACGACCAGATCCCGTCCACGCAGAGGAACTCCCGCCGGCGCGGGGCTGCCTGTTTGGTCCCTGCCGCACTCTGGGCCGGCAAGGGAGCACCCAAGGCGACGCGGGCAAGAATGGGAGGATCGTGAGCCAGTGACCAATCAAACTAAATACGAATTTCCGTGGTATATGGCAGGGATTCCCCGATGACAATGAGAATGGTCCTGTAGGGGGTACCCAATAACTGCTGAGGTACGAGGGGGCTTTCCATGCTTCATCTGGCTTACATGGGGCTTGGTGAACACAACGGGTGGACACCTGGAACGGAAATCTACCGCTTCGAGTGGCCCTACGTGGAGGAAGCTGAGAATCTGGTGAACAGGGGCCATCAACTTGGCGAAATGGGCCGATACGCTGAAGCAACTCGTTGCTTGCGGAAGGCTCTTGATAAAGCCCCTTTTCTCATGGATGCGTATGTTGGACTCGGTGTAATCGCCCTTCGGAAGGGACGCCCTGACTCCGCACGTGACCTCTACACGAAGGCATTCGATCTCGGCTACTCCGTGCTCCCCACTGACTTCACCGGGCTCCTATCCTGGTACGAACTGCCCAATCGACCATTCTTAAGAGCGGTTCACGGGCTTGGGCTTTCCTTGTTGGAGCTGGGTGACCGGTCAGGAGCCGAGCGGATTTTTCGGCTGGGCCTTATGTGGTGGCCCAACGACAATATTGGAATGCGCTTTCTGGTTAAGCACTTGGAAGCCGGCCTGGACCCGATAGCAATGGAAGAACTCATAGAAGCTCATTATCTCATCACAGACATGGCCATGCCCGGTGTAGAGGAAGGCATATTCGGTCTGCATGACCGTGCCGATGCCTTTACCCTTACTTGGGAGAGACGCCGTCGGAACCGCGGTGAGGTAATGGTACACCGGTTTGCCAAAGACACACTTGAGCCCTCAGGGCCATTTGCGGCCCGATTTGGCGAAGGTCTCTACCGAGAGTGGGCTGACGAGCACGATCTGGACTCACGGTACGGGATAACCTCTGGGCGCCCGGTGGCTGGCGTCTCCGTCCTCGTGGACGTGTTGACAAACCAAATCTCACTTCTGGACACCAACTGGTGGCGAGCCGGCGGAATGGCGATGTTGCACCAAATCCTCAAGGAAATGCGAACCCCTGCCCCCCGCTCCCCGAAGGGAACACGTTAGCACTTCTGACCAGCCCCTCCTAGTGGCATATGCAGCCACGGAAGATTGCTTTCGCTTGATGGTCATTCAACGATAAAACAATTTTAGTTGGTATGGAGGTGGAGTATGACCCTCCCAGCAATTTGTGAGCGTTTCCTCGACTACCAGGGTACCATTCGTAACCTTTCCCCCGACACCCTGGCAGCCTATCGAATGGAATTATCCATGTGGGTGGCTTACCTTAGAGAGCACCGCCCTGAGCGCGACGTTCTTACGGTCGAGCGTGAGGACGTCGAATCATACCTCTTCTGGCGCAAGCGGAACAAGAAGCAAGTTAAGCGGTCTTCACGCCGACGCCCTGCTAACTCCAACACGGAACTCAGCATCAGTGCGCTGCGCCGGACCGCTAGTACCCTCTCCTCTTTTTACACCTGGGCCATCAAACAACGCCACATGTCCACCTCCCCCACCGTCGGCATCGAACTTGGGAAGCGGCCTAAGCGAGTGGCAATGCCCTTCCAAAAGCATGAGTTACGTCGGTTGCTGGAGATCGTTCTACAACCTCCACAGGACAACCTGAACCTTCAAGCTTGGGAGCTCTGCTGGCGCCGGGACCAGGCCATGATCATGGTGATGGCGCATCAAGGGTTACGGCGCTCCGAGGTCTCTAAGCTTTCCTGGCGCGATGTGGACTGGGAGATGCGCGAGATGATCGTAAACGGCAAGGGCAACAAGCAACGTCGACTCCCGATGCACGCCCGGACCGTGCAGGCTTTGCGTGATTTGAAAGCACAGGGGCCAACTGGCGAGGAAGCCGTGTTCGTCACCACTAGAAAGACCTCTGTGGAGGCCGGGGAGCGGCTGCGCCCGTGGTCAGTAACGGCGCGGGTGAGGAAGTACGTAGACAAAGCGCTCTTGAATGCAGGCCTAACGGCTCATAAGTTGCGCCACGCGTTTGCAACGATTCTGCTGGAGGCCGGAGCAGATATTCGCGACGTGGCTGATCAGCTTGGGCACGAGTCCATTGAGTCAACCAAAATCTATACCCACCCCACCAACGCGCGCATGAAGGCACTAGTGGATGCGGTCGACTACAACAGTTAAGGGGGGCGAACCTGGTGATACCAGAGTCCCCCTCCACCGGCGGTAGCCCGAGGGCGAAAACCCGACTGCCAAGAATATGGATGTGCAGACCCAGCTACGCGCGCAGGATCGGTGGACGATGCGCTCACAACCTGATCCCGCAGGCAGTAGCCGGCGGCGCCCTGTGAATTCCAAACCCACAAAAAGCGGCCGCCGGAATTCCGGCGGCCCTTGAAGCTGTACCCCGTTACCCCGGTGAACACGGCCGATCCGAGACTGCCAGGGCACATCAAGCTAGTGCCGGTAAGAGGCAACAAAGGAGCGGAACGCGACTAGGTATGATTCGCGTGGACTGCCGCTCGGCAGCCGCAGGCTCAACAGGACGTGCCTGCTGCCGTCCACCAGGTAGGCGTTGCTAATCCACTCTCCCTGGGCGCCCGCCGGGCGAGTGAACATCCGGGCCTTGATGCCGCCGGCGGATACCTGCTCTTCCGTCCACCCGGCCTGGATGTCCCCCTCCATGTCTCCTGTGAGCGGGTCCGGGGAGCTCTCGACCAGGATCATGGCGCCAGCCTGATCAACAAATCGGACCCCTTCCGGGTAGGCCGGCGTGCCGCTGGCCTTCCGGTCTTCTCTCCATCCAAGCGGGATCTGCACCGAGTATCCGTACTCCGGATTGCGGAATCCGGCGCCGCTGTCATTCGCAGAGCAGGCCGTCAGAAGCAATGCGCCGACCATGAGCATCAGAGCGAGTTGCCGTTTCATGCTGCCGTCCCTCCGTCACCCAAGCTAGGGGTGGTCAACCTCGTTGTAAAGGTGTAGCCCGTACACCAGATGCTTCGGGGAGGAGAGTTTCCAGTACCGGTTGCGGCCCGGCTTCCCCCCTACGGCGTTGCGATAGGTGACGAGCGGTTCGTTCTTTGAGTCAAAACCAGTCACGATGGCGCTGTGGTCGAAGTTCTCGTCACCGTCTCGGAGCGGGTAGCAGAAGCACCACCAGCTCCACTCGCCATGCTCTTTCCAGTCATAGTAGATGACGTCGCCCAGCGACAGATCACTTGCCCGATCCGGGCTGATGATCAAGTTCACGGCCGCACCATCGGCATCACGCAGGTAGTCCCCGTAGTGAGTGCGCATCCAGTGCGCCTGGCCGTCGGCGACTCCCCACACCCAGGAATGTGTGTCATCCGCCTGGTCATACCACCACTCGTCTTGCAGCTGCGTGGGATATAGGGGCAGTCCGCCGGCGAACAGTGCCTGTGACGTGAAATTCGTGCAGTCACCAGCCTCAGTGTCGCCGTAGTTGACGAAATCGGAGTTGCCGTCACGGTAGAAATTCAGGGCGTACGCGACGGCGTTCTCCCGATCGTAGGTGCACCGCTCTGTGTCGCAGGTGATGTATCGCCAGCTGCTGCCATTCCCCCCGCCGTCACCACCCCCACCGCCGTTGTCCCCAGTGAACGAGATGCCGGAGCCTGCCGGGCCCCCGGCCAGAGCCGGCGGCGCCGTGATTCGCGGCTTGACAGCACTGGCTAGGTTTCGGTCCGCCTCCACCAGCCAAGAGCCACCGGTACGGCGCAGCAGAAACTCATGGTAGTTGAACGTCTCCATGGGTTTCTCGTCGGGGCCGCCCGGATAGCCCCAGTATAGAGAGCTGTTGACGGAGGCTTCAATTCGAGCCGTCGCACCATTAGAGGATTGCGCGCGAATCTGGATGCGGACATCTGACCGCCGGAACTGCAGGCCATCTGTCTGGGCGACCTGGTATTCCTCGCGGATATCCGTCATCAACCGCCCCAGTTCGTTGGTGACTTCCGGGATCCTAGTATCATGAAGGCTCTTGAGGTAAGGGAATGTCGACTGGTCCAGTGCAGCCGGCCGAGCGTACTGGACGGTGAGCAGGTCACGCACGAACTGCTCGCTCGTTACCGACAGGCTGGGCATCGTGATGATTGCGGTATAGGATGACTGATCCCAGGTAACCGAGGCGCCTAGGCTTTCGGCGGTAAAACGGAGGGGCAAAAGGATCCGGGACTGGACCAGGCGCGCAGGAGTATCAAGGGTCCGAGGAGTCCCGTCAACTATCGCCCGCGTGTCGTCGATGGTCACTGTGACGGCATGGAGAGCATTTCGAGCAGTAGCAGTACGGCTAGCCCCGTTCCATTCCAGCCTGGCGCCCAGCGCCTCCAGGACAGCCCGCATCGGCACCAGGGTCCGGTTTGATGCCACGTCCACGAACGGACCGGGCTCACCTTCAGGAACGGACAGCTCTCGGCCATTGATGACGACTCGAACCGGGCGGGTTCCGCTCGCTTTAGCGGGCGCTGCCGAAATCACCAGGCAGGTAACCATGAGAAACGCAACCATCAACCTGAGTCGGTTCACTTACTCCACCTCTCGTATTCCACGGCACCCTAATATTGGGTACACATGGAAATACGGTGGCGGCAGTCTTGTAGTTCGGTGTCGGGTTACAATTATTAGGGGTAACCGATGTACGTGGAATACCCCAGTTTCCGTCACATCACAAGTCGCCAATAAGGGGCCAGGGCTGGAGGCATCTTGTGCGGGTCTAGGGCCAGGCTCCGGTTGCCTCCCACCGCTACCCCTATTTCCCCCCTGATTGGAAAAGGAAGCGATCCTCCTGACCTCGAACCACTCTTTGTCAGATCGGGTTACAAACTCGCCCCGCACGTGCCCCCCGGATGCGCATTGACCATAGTGGCCTGTGATTGGAGGACGCTACAGATGATTGTCGAAGTGGCCGTCTCGGGGAACCCAGACTTCATCCGACTGCTTGAGGCTGTCGCAAGCGAACCCTGGGGCTTCTCCGCGGAGGCACTCCAGGATCCAGAGCAGGTCACCTCAGTATACCTGCATGTCCCTGGCAATCAGGACGAAGCCCTGGAAACGACCCGAGACTGGCTCGCGCACGGCTCCCTCCCCGGCACTGTCGGGACGGTGCTTCCAGATGGCCATGCCGGCGCAGCGGATGGTGTTGTACGGGGCAAGACCAGTAAGCCCCTGCGGGTGTTCGTGGAAGAACTCGTTTCCCGTGGCCACGCCGATGAGACGGCCCTGCGGTGGGCGCGAGCGCTGAGTGATCCCGACCGTCGCCTGTATTTCCTTGGCGACGATCATTTCAAACGGTATCTGCAGGTCCCTGTTCAGCACCGCCGAGACCGATGGGAAGCACCGCTGGCTTATCTCATGTCCACAACTCATTTCCTGTGGAAGCTGTTCAGGGACGGCCGTTACTTCGCGGAAGGAAAACCACGGATCGATCTGAAGCGGATTACTCCGGGGGTCGACCTGATTTTTGTGGAGCTTGGCTTTGCTTTGTACCACGACGGGGTGACCAAGCCGTCTGCCTTTGCTGACCTGGATCACTGGAACTATCATGCCTGCCTGCAGGCGATCCACATTCAGCATCAGATCGCCCTGCAACTGGCCTCTGTAAGCCATTTAAGGCTCAATAGCCGATGATGAACGCGTAGCGGGCGGCGCCCGGCGCATCGCGGGGAAGGAACAGCCCTTACTTTGATACCCGCAGGAGTTGATTCACTGTGACCATCCCGGAATTGCTGGAGCGAATCCGTGAGGACCTGGCCGCAGGCCGGCCTGTCTGGCTTTCCTTATCTGAGGACCACGCCACCGCAACCGTCCGACTGACCGTCGAGGACAGGGACGCCAGTAGTTCCGTGTTTCGCAGCGCCGACGGCTTCTCTGAATTGGAAATTGGTCCCGAAGTGGCGATTGAAAGCGTTTACCGCAGCGCGGCACGTGAGCCGTTCCCGGCGTGCCTCGCCGTCACGCTGACCGATGCGGAGACAGAGCAAGAACTGGTAGATGTCCTGCTCGGGCTTCGCCCAGGTGATGAGCAATATGCTGAGTTGAGTTAGTTGGGGATACGCATCTCTAGCCACACCGGTCCACCGACCATAGCACCCCACAGCGGCGGGAAACCCGATTAGGGCGTCCGCCGCTGTGGGGTGCTTTCAGCTTCAAAGCCTCAAAAACGACCCGGGCAGTTCGTCGATGATTGTTGCCTGCGGATCATCAAGGCGCGATAGATCGCCCAGAGCCTTAACGGCTGCTATGGCCGTCTCCCGGTCCGAAAGGGTCACCTGGGTGGGGTCAGACTCCTGATACCGCATGGTGAGGACCTTCACCCGGGCGTATCTCCAGCCCTCTACTGCCTCCAGGTCTTCCACCACGTGGGCCAGGCCCGCTGCGGTAAAGTGGTGCCCCAGCAACTCGGCTGGTGCCAGCGACGATATGACCACGCGGCCTTGTGATGCAGCCGCAGAACGGACCCGTTTGGGATGAATCCGCTCAAAGGGAGTCCACGCCTCACCCTCGGAATCGACCGCCACAATGAAGTCCCGCTCAAACACTTCACACCCGGCCTGCTCGGGCATGCCCTTCGGGCCTAACCCCTGAATGGTCCGGACGATGTCACCGATGGTCGTCCAGGTCTCCGACACCTCCATCGGGATCGTAACCGAGAAGTGGACCTCAAGGTACGCCATGATCTCCGTTGCGGTCCGGCCGGTGGGCAAGTCCAGCGGGGGATGACCGAGGCGCATGGCCGTGTTGAGGACCTCTACATCGACCATCGGCTTTATCTGTTGGAGCTTGTAACGCAAGGCGCAGAGCACGCGCTGTTCGATATCGCCGGGGTGTACCGCCCGATCCCACCCAGTCGGTTGAATCATCAACCCGAGTACCTCTCCCCTCATTCGGACGAAAACTCACCTGGTTTGCTTTTGAGTTTAGGCGAGTCTGTCATGTGATTCCAGGGAGATTCGATCGACAATCGTCGACCGACACCGAACAAAGCGCCTGCTGCTCTGCGCGCCAGAAGTCGCTTCCAAACAGAGACATAATCGCGCCCGTTGCCGAGCCCGAACCAACCCGGCACCATCTCCGTAGTCACCTATGAAGCCACGGGAAGGTGAGGGATCCGATGATCTACCCGCTCTTCGCACTTGTAGTGTCGGCGGCCCTAATGTGGGAAGCTACTGTTATGTGCCGGACAGGCAGACTTGAGAACCCCTGGCGAGCTGCCCGCCTGCTCCTGTACGCCATGATTGGTGCCGCGGCAATGCTGTGCCCTCCCCATCCGACTCACTAGGCCCCCGGAGAAGGAAGGGAATATCGCACGCCGTTGCGCTATAGCCACAGCCCTCCTCGGGCACATCGTTTGTGGCGTGCTGGCGCCCTGATTGCTCGTTTCGGCCTGCACCATCAGGGCAACCGGAATACCTCTATCCAGCCTGCCTCACGCTTTACCAAAAGCCGCAGGCCGAAATCCTGATGTTCTGCTGAGTGGCCCAGGACTTGCCATGCGCTGGCATGTGCTTGGCCGGCCAACGTCGTGAGCGTGATAAAGAGCGCGGTGCCAACGTCGGCCCAACTCTGCGCGTCAAATTCCCTAATCCAGGCTTCGGCCCTATGCGGGCGAGGCTCATGACACCACCGATCCGGTGTTTCAGCGTTGCCCAGTAGCCGCCAGGCCAGAGCCACGTCTCCCAGCGCCTGGAGGAAGAGTCCGAAGTCCTCCCTCGTCACCCCTTGCCCCATTATCAGCTCTAATCGGTACATGGAAGCCCCTCCTCTTCCGATAGGGTATTGTGCCGGCCTGCCAGTTCGCCTTTCCCTAACAGTACGATAGAACTTACCCCGAACCTTTTTCTGGGGTTCTGTGTATTACCACTAACCCCAGAAAAAGCTGCCGCTCTGGGTTGACCCCTGGTCTCGACGGCAGGCTGATCTATCAGCCCGATCACCCTACTGGAAGGGTGCAAACATCCGTTCAAACGGATGTTTTTCTCCTCTTCTGGGCCTGTGATTCAACGGCGAGTGCGCCGTAGCGGCACGACCTTGCCGGAGCCGGAGGCGTCCTGGCCCCACGGGACTGGTGAACCCGGTGGCTGATAGGGCATTGGGGCATGGGTTGCCCTAGCTTGAGCTGCCTTTGCCGCCTCGGCCGCCTTTTCAGCCTTCGCTTTCTCACGTGCCTGGAGACGCTTAACCTCCAGGAGGAACTTGGCCAACTCGTAGGCCTCCGTGATCTTGGGCAGGCGGTAGGATGCATCCCGGCCGCGCTTTGAAAATGCCTCAGCCTCTCTGCGAAGATCCTCACGCCACTTCGCCTGAGACTGTTCCCGCTGCACAGGAGTGAGATCTTCGACGCGGATCTCGTGAATTCGTGCCCAAATGGGCCAGCCTGCCCAATGGGCACGAGGGCGGCCGTCACGGCGCAGACGCTCACCGATCCGCCGGCAGATCGCCGCCAGCGTGAACAGCCAGTACCCTCCGAGTGGGTGCTCGGGCTGGTCCACGAAGTAGCAGTCCCGGCCGGGCTCGAAGAAGGCCCGGTACTCCTCAAACTCTTCCCAGGTGCCAAACTCGTCACGCCTCCGACCGGTGGCAATCCAACCGGCCGCCTCATGCCACAGGTCCCGGGTGGAGAGCTGCCCTCGGGTGACCGGCCTGGCCCTCCACTCCTCCGCGGGGATGAGGTCAACAAGGTCCTCAATCTCCAGCTCGGGGTGTTCTGTATGAAGATCCGCTGCCTCTCGGCGGATTCGCACTTTGATTTCCAGGTCGTCCTCGTAGTCTTTTCGGTGCTTCCCCAGGGCCTGCGCCAGGTCTACGGCGTGCTCGGCAGTTAGTAGCTGCTGCTGTGCCTCCCGGTGTTGCCAACTGTGGACGTGAGCGGGACTAAGCACAGGTATGCCTTTGAGCAGATCCGCCACTGCCGGAGAGCGCATGGCCATGTCCACAGTGATTCGCTGAGCATCGGCCGGGGGTGGGACCCGCCGCTCCGGCGCCATAGGGATTCGCTTGATCGGCACGACTCAGCCTCCCCTGTTACATCCGCTTGACAGGATGTTTTCTTCGTGGTCGCCTGAGTAGCCACCTGCAAGACAGGAGGCCCTCTCCAGTGCCATGTGCTCCGTCGGAGCCGTGGTGATCATGATCCGTGGGCGATCTGCTGGTACGAGCGTCCGTGTTACTGGCCAAGGCCAAGCTTTCTTCAAGGCAGGCGCCCGCCTTGCCAGCGGAGAAGTACCCGCTATTGCTGAAAGCTGAGGCGAAGATGCCTGTGTCACTCAAGGAACGGAAGTACCTCGTGCTGAACAACGGAATCCTGCTAGCTGCAAGCCAGGTGGCAGAGGAGGCTGGGCTCCCCCTAGCAGTAACGCCAACCGAAAGGGAAGTTATTGATCGTCGTTATTCCCCTAACTTTTTCGGTGAGAACTGGCCCAAGTGGGGCACGTACCCGGTGGTTCGCCGTCGTCCCCACCCGATGGGGTGGCGCTGTGACGTATTCATCACCGACGAGCTGACCATTACGCTGCACGTGAGCCGAACCCTCTATGACCGGCTTACCGAGGCTGAGTACATGGGTGGAGTTATTGGCTTCGTCAACTACTACTCCCGTGGCCTGACGCCAGACGCTATCCTCTCGGACGCCAAGTTCCGGCCATCGCCCGCGGCGGCAGATGCCCCAGCCGAGGAATGGGGCATTCAGGCAGTCACCGCACTCCGCTGTACGGAATGCGAGCAGCTGACCCTGGAGCCGGGTGGCCCAATCTACGAGTGCCGCTGCGGTGAGACCTTCACCCGGGAGGAATCTGCAGATGGCGAGAGCCACCGCTGCCCACAGTGCGGTCTCTTCTCTTCTCTGCTGGATGAAGAAAGCTGCCCTGAGTGCGGAAGCCAAGTCGAGGAGACACCAGCATTCCAGTGTCGGCACTGTGAGGAGCTATACCTGGCCGAATCGGAGGCGCTGGCGTGTTGCCCGCCCCCGGAGGAGTCCATTGCCTGAACAAGTCCCCGGGCATCGGCCATTGGCCCACTAGATGCGAAATTGGCCCTTCCCTCCCCAGGTCACAGAGCACGATCCGGCATCAGAAACGCAATGGCGGCGCTTGTGCCCATCCACTGGGATCTCCCTGTTGATGCACTGCTTGGTAGCACCCAAAGCGCATCAGGTAATCAGAATCCCGAGGATCAAATGGGGCGGTTGCACAAAGCAACCGCCCCATTTTTCGCTCAGCGGAGCCTTCGACGTGCGACAGGCACTGCCGACAACTTTCCCCCTGACGAACAAGGAGCGCTGCATCGGTCCGCTCTCACGGTTGTGAGCGCATCGTGTTCACGCAAACCCTGTACGTACCGCTGCCGGCAAGGGATCGCGGGCAT
>DAHVXO010000028.1 GCA_027356675.1 Symbiobacteriaceae bacterium
GGCCTTCATCAAGTACTGCTGGGACGAGGAACTCTTGCACCAGAACCCCATGTCCCGCGTGCCTACGCCGAAGGCGCCCAAAACACTGCCCCGTTACCTGACAATAGACGAGGTCCGGCGAATCCTGGCAGGGATCAAATCGTCAACGGCGACACGGCCACCGCAGAGGCCGATCTGCCTGGCGTATGGCTAGTCAGCAGTACTTTCCTGCGCACGGGACGGTGCCTCGGCTTTGCCCGAAACCAAGCCGGTGATCACGCGCACCACCACCATGATGAGCAAGAGCCAGACCCCCACGGTGACCACCAGGGCTCCGAGCAACGCTGACCGCCGCAATGATGCCAGGGCGGGAGGAGCCGATTTGTAGGGAGCGGTGGCCGCCTTTAGTTGGACGTCCACGGCCGCCTGCGCCGGGGCATAGGCGGCGCTCCCATCAGAGGAGGCCTCGAAGTGGTGAGGCCCATCCCAGGTGGGGGTATAGCTGATCCCGGCGGTTCCCGTCGTGTCCGTCTTAGCGGATCCGATGGATACCGGCCGCTTCTTCCCAAAGAACTCCGGCACCACTACGAAGTTCAGGGCCAGGTCGGAGGCAGAACTGCTGTCAGGCTTGGTCGCTATCGCCGTAACCGCAACCTTGCCGTCCTTCTGGGGCGCCGTGGTCAAGGTGATCTTGACGCGTACAGGCTGGTTCTGGGCCGAAGCCGGCTGGTCGTCGGCGAAAGCCACTGTGGTGGTCAAACTCATCAGGAAGGCGGCCAGGCACAGGATCACGGGCACCGGGAAGAGGCGCCGCTTCGATACGCGTCCATTCATCATACTCGGTTCCCTCCCCTTGGGACCTCAGGAATGGACTCCCCGAGCTCCTCCATCTCGTGGATGGATAGAATCGGGAAGAGCCTGAAGAAGAGCATCAGGAACAGCGGGATAGCGAAGAGCCCACCCAGCGTGATGGCGGCCTCGATCCAGGTGGGGGTGTAGTGGCCCACCGGGCCTTGGATCAGCGACACCGTCTGGGGCGGCACCACGATGAGGAACCGCTTCAGCCACATGCCGGCAACGACAAGTGCGGCGGCGGTCCCGATTCCCCAGGGCTTCCGGGTCCAGGGTAGAGCGACCAGCAGCACCGGCACGACCCCGCAGCCGACGACGAAGGACCAGAACTGCAGCGCATATTGCCCGAGCAGCAGCACCTTGACAAGGTCGGCGGTCTTATCCGCCATTGGATAGCCCTCGGTCAGCAGTTCCGAATAGGTCAAGTAGAGGTACGTGACACCCAGTGTCAGCATGATGTAGCCCAGGTTCCGGATTTGCTTCTCGCCGATGTACGCCTCCAGGCTGAACGCCTTGCGGAAGGCCAGCACCACCAGAATCACCATGGCCACGCCCGAAAAAAGGGCGCCGACCACGAAATACGGGCCGAAAATGGAGGAGTGCCAACCGTCCCGGGTGGTTACTGCAAACGCCCAGGAGAGGACAGAGTGGACGGTGACGGCAATCGGGATGATGGCAATGGCCATGGTGGACAGGCCCCAGTCCAGCACCTTCCGCTGTGTACCAGTGCCCCTCCAACCGAAAGAAAACGCCCGGAACAGACTCCGACGGACCCGGCCGATCCCCTCAGCCTCAGCCGCCACGGCCAGGTCCGGGATCAGCGGCAGGTAGAGGAAAATGACCGTCGCCACCAGGTAAGTCACCACGGCGATCGCGTCCCAGACCAGCGGGGAGCCCATATTGGCTTTGGTGAAGAACTCCCAGACCCGCTCCGGGCGGCCCAGGTCGGCGAAAATGAACAGGGCGCCAATCACCAAAGTGACCAGAGCAGTCGCCTCCGCCATCCGTGTGATCGGTGCCCGCCAGCCCTGTCCGGTCAGCCGCAGGATGGCGGAGACCAGGGCGCCGCCGTAGGAAAAGCCGATGAACGTGATCAGGTTGGTGATGTAAAAACCCCAGAAAACCCGGTTGTTCAGGCCGGTGACCTGCAGGCCGTCCCTGAGCTGGTAGCCCCAGGCGACCAGCGCCACCACCACAGGGATAGCGAACAGAAGGACCAGCGGCCAGAACCAGCGGCTCTTGCTCCGCATGGAACTGAGGGCCGCAACATGCATTTCCGAGTGCTCCGCATATGCCAACAACCGCAACGACCTCGCTTCCATTTCCGCGCGCGTTTAGAGTCCTTCGCCATTGCCGGGGACATAGTAAACCCGGGGCCGCGTGCCCAGTTCTTCCTTGTATCGGACCACGTTGTTGTGTTTCATGAACTCGGACAATTGGATGGTCTTGAACCCGTTGGTCGCCAGACCGGTGTTGAGGTCACCCACGTAGAGCACTCCCATGGAGCAGGAATCGACGCAGGCGGGGATCTTGCCGTACCGGAGGTTGTGGACGCACAGGACGCACTTGCCTACGGTGCCCTTCTGCTGGGGAACCGGGTATTCAGGCGCCGGTTTCTGGAGGGTGCTTCCCTGTGGCTGTGGGGGCTCGCCCCAGTTGAAGTATCGGGCCTCATACGGGCAGGCCGCCATGCACATGCGGCAGCCGATGCACGTGCTTTGATCCACCAGGGTGATGCCGTCCGGCGACTTGAAGGAGGCGCCCACCGGGCAGACCTTGACGCACGGGGCGTTCTCGCACTGCATGCAGGTGCGGGGCATGAAGTATTCGTTTCCTCCCGGCGTCGTCATCCGGTAAACCTTGATCCACTCTTGTTCCTTGGACAGGTTGTGCATCTTCTGGCAGGCCTTTGTGCAGGCATCGCAACCGTCGCAGTCGCGCAGGTCGATCAAATAGAACCACTGGTGCGTTAGGGCTGGGTCCTTCTCCGGTGCCTTGGGCGGCTCATCGGCTACTGCAGGGGCAGCCCAATTCAGGCCCGCCCAGCCTGCCACCGTACCGGCACCAACCATGGTCATGACCTGTAGCAGGTTGCGTCGGGTCATGGAGCCATCTGACATGGTGACCACCTCCGCTAGCTATAGGAACAATCGAGTCCCAATGGTGGCACAATACCCTCTGGCGCGCATGGGGGTAAGCACGCGCACCCTCTAGCTGGCGTAACTGTGCATGCCCGAAATGAGCAGGTTGACACCCACCAGCGTGAAGATGACCAGGGGGAAGCCGATCACGGCCACCCAGGCGGTCGCCCTGCCCTGCCACCCCCGCATGACCCGCAGGTGGAGGTACCCCGAATAGAAGAGCCACGAGATCAGCGCCCAGGTTTCCTTGGGATCCCAACTCCAGTATGAGCCCCACGCCTTCTGCGCCCAAATCATGGCGAAGACGATGGCGCCCAGGGTAAACAGCGGAAAGCCCACGGCGACACTGCGATAGCTGACCTCATCCAGCAGGCTCAGGTTGATGCCGGTCACAGCGCGTGAGCCTAGTTCACGAATGGGCCCATGGGTGAGCAGCCGGAACAGGGCATACACCACCGCGCCGGCGGCCAGGGAGAGCACCAGGGTGTTCAGGTTCTTGGCCGCGTTGTTCCCGGTCATCCACCCCGGAACGGTGACCAGGGGCAGCTTGATGCCCAGCCACGTGGCCTCTCCGGCCTGTGAGCCCACCGGCCCGACCAGAGGCGGCAGCCCGTAGCGAATCTCATCAGGTCCCACCCCCTTGTTGGCGAGAGATGCGGCATACCCTGACCAGCGGAAGCTGAGCGCCAGGAGTATGAACGCCACCAGCACCGAGACCAGGTAGAAGAGGATTTCCAGGGCCTTCTCCTCCCAGGGAGTGCTCTGCTCCTTTCGCACACGCAACAAGTACATCACCGCGGCGCCGAAGCTCACCGCGAATGCACCCTCGCCCAGGGCTGCCGTCGTGACGTGCAGGACCAGCCAGTACGACTGGAGCGCCGGAACCAGCGGTCGGACGGTGGTGGGGAAGACCGAGGCGTAAGCAATCACGACCACCCCCACAGGAGCCACAAAGGCTCCAAGAGCGGGAAGCTTATACCACAATGAGAGCCCGGTGAAAAAGAGCATGATCGACCAACCCAGGAAAGACATGTACTCGAACATATTGGTCATGGGTGCCTGCCCGGAAGCCGCCCATCGGAGTCCCATGGCCCCCGCGTGGGTCACGACCCCGGCTGCGCTCAGCCAAAGGGCCCACCTACCCAACCGGTCAGCCAGAGTAAAGTACCTGGGGTCCTTGCGCCGCAGCGTAATCCTGGCAATGTAGAGCAAGGAGGCCAGGAAGTAGCCGGCAAACGCACCGGCGAAGAGGAAACTACTCAAGAAAATCATCGCTCTTCCCCTTCCATCGGGTCAGTTCGCGGGCCGGTCTGCGGGTTCAGGAGCCCTGCCAGGGCCGCCATTTCTGCTGCCAACGTGCGCTGGTTCCGGTTTGCCCAGCCGCCTACCACCACGCGCTCCCCGTCCACGAATGCCCAGAGCCGCCGGTGAGTCAGATAAAAGCTGCAGATGACGCCGGCCGTGATCACCACAAGACCCAGGTAAATGAGCGGGATTCCCCGGTCCCGCTTGACCTGAAGGCCGGTGGTAAAGACGGATTCCGCCACCTCGGTCGTCAGTACCAGAGGGCTTGCGGGGTCAAGCTCCAGGTCCGGGTGCAATAGGAAGAACCATTGCAGGACCGGTGCGGTCCCGGGTCGGTCCACTTCGAGGACGAAGGCAGGGTTTATGGCCGCACTTGACTTCGAGACAGGCTTTCCGCCTGCGTCCATGCCGAAGTCCGGAAGGTAATCCCGGATCTCCACGGTGTATTCCCCCGCGGTGTAGCGGCTTTGTGGCTGGGCAAGATCGAGGGAAAGGGTCCCCAGGGACTTACCCGACCCCCGCTCGGTGACGGCCACCCGGGCATCCGCCAACTCCTGGCGGAAGCTGGACTGGTAGAGTTCGACCCCCTTGTACGAGAGCGGCTGGTTCATGGCGATCGCGGACCGCAGCACATCCCGGCCGCCGTCCACGACCACGGCGTCGGTGCGGTACGACTTGGGAGAACCGTCGCTGTAGTACTCGACGCTGAACCGGTTGCTGCGCAGATACCAGTTGGTGTTGGGCACCCGGACGCTGGCACCATCCCGGACCCAGATGAACTCATCGAAGTAGAAACCGGGGATGGCCCGACCCATGGCGCCAACGAGGATCAGCAGGAGGCCAATATGGGTGATATACGGACCCCAGCGGCTCCACCGGCCCTTGTCGGCATAGAGGCGGCCGTCGCCCTGCAATACCCGAAAGCGGCGGGCTTTGAGCGCCGCGGTCAGAGGCTCCAGCGGAGGGCTTCCCGGGACGGACGGGTAAGTGAACTGGTCCTTGAGGTACTTGATGAGGGACTCCGGTGTAGACGTGGCCGGGCCGTGAAGCATCCGCCAGAGCGGGACGAACCGCTCCAGCGAACAGATGATGAGGCTCCCGCCCAGCAGGAAGAGGAGGGACAGGTACCACCACGAGGTGTACATCCGGGTGATGCCCGTCCGGTATAGGAAAGTGCCGAGGATCGGGCCGTATCGGCCGGGGTAATACTGAGGCGGTGCGGTTAAAGCAGCGGACGACCCCTCCTGGACGACCAGCGTCCCCAATATACTCGTGGCGGCGATCAGGAAGATGATGACCGTCGCCACGGAAACAGAGGCGAAGAAATCCCAGACCTGCTCCAGAAGGTCCTTGGGAGGCCTACTCATCCGGCATCGCCCCCGATAGGACTTTTACCAGCATGGACGCGAGTTGCTCCTTGCTGACCGCCCCAGCCCAACTGGCCCGGACAACGCCGCTGCGGTCCACAAGGTACGAGGTCGGGAGCGGAATGATCCCATACGATCTAGTGACCCGGTCATCTTTGTCTATGACTATCGGGAAAGTCAGGCCCAGTTTCTCCTGGAACGAACGGACAGTCACGTTGCTCTCATCGAGGTTGATCGCCAGGACGACAAACCCCCTGGACTCGTATTCCTTGAACGCCGCCTGAAGGGTGGGCGCCTCCGCACGGCACGGCGGGCACCAGGTGGTGAAGAAGTTGATCAGCACCGCCTTTCCCCGCAGGTCAGCGAGCTTGTAACTCTGGTTATCCAACGTCTTTAGCGCAAAATCGGGCGCCGGAGCGCCGACGGGGACGCCGGCGGTGGCGCCGGCAACGGAGTCCGGCCAGAGCAGCAGATAGGCAGTCCAGAGCCCTGCCATCAGCAGTACCGCTGCAGCTGTCCACCGCTTGTAGCGTGGATAGCGGTGCTGGACCATGGCACTCACGATCCTCACCCCTTGTGTGACCGATCAGAGCCGCGCCGCGTTGATACCACCAAGCGCCCGTATATCTGGCGCTTGGAACTGTACCCACTTTCCTGACGGGAGCCTGCTACTCAGCGACCGAACTTGTGCTGGACCCCGTAAATCGCCGCCTGGGAACGGTTGCTCAGGCCAAGCTTGCCCAAGATGCTGGTGACGTGATGCTTGACCGTATTCTCGGACAGGTGAAGGATGTCGCCGATTTCACGGTTACCCAGGCCCTGGGAGATCAGATCGAGGATATCCTTCTCCCGCCGGCTCAAGGCGGACATGGGGTCATCCTCAGAGTTGGTCATCTGGCGCAGGCGGTCCAGGACCCGGGCGGTTACCACGGGGTCCAGCAAGGAGCGACCGCTGCTGACCGCTTCAATGGCGCTCACCAGCCCCGGGCTCCCGATCTCCTTGAGCACGTAGCCGGATGCCCCCGCCATGATCGAAGACATGACCGCCGTTTCATCACTGTACGAGGTAAGCATGATCACACGGGCAGTAGGCAGGGCTTCATGGATCTCCCGGCACGCCTCCACACCGCTGTAGTCCGGCAACCGCACATCCATGATCACAACGTCCGGGCGCAGCCGCAGCGCTTCCTGAACCGCTGCGGCTGCCGTGGCAGCCTCGCCCACCACTTCCAACCAAGACTGGCGGCGCAACAGCGTGGTCAAGCCAATCCGGACCACTTCATGATCATCTACTACGAGCACTGTGACCTTGCCCACGAGCCTCACCCCTTTGCCGGCACTACCAGCCGCACTGTCGTGCCACGACCCGGTTCGCTTGCCACCTCGAGATTTCCGCCCAGGGCTTCAGCCCGCCGAGCCATATTCCGCAGCCCGCGGCCATGCCTGGCGGGGGCGCCCGGCTGCAAAATGGGTTTAAACCCGACCCCGTTGTCAAAGATGGTCACTTCCACTTCATCCGGGCGGGTCACCAGGTCCACCCGCACCGCCGTGGCCATACTGTGCCGCCGGATGTTCTGGAGGGCTTCCAGCACCACGTGGTAGAGATCCCCTGTCTGTTCGGGCGACAAGGTCCGGGGAGTGCAATCGGCGTTCAGCTTGATCGGCAACAGGGAATTGACCTGAAAGTCGTGGACGATGCTCGCCAGACCCTTACGGAGGTCTGGTTCCTCTAGCTGAAGGGGCTCAAGCGCCGTCAGGTAGCGCCGCAGGTCCGTGATGGTCTGGTTAAGCTGTACGATCGCCTTCTGTACCATGGGAACCGCGTACGTCTCCTTCTGCTGTGCGGCGTCGCCACCGCACAATGCGGTCTCCAGCATCAACCCTGCTCCATAAATGCCCTGAATGACCCCGTCGTGCAGGTCGCGGCTGATCCGTTCCCGCTCCTGCGCGATGGACCGCTGCCGCTCGGCCTCCTCCAACTGCCGATCGGTCTCCAGGGAAAAGATTTTAAGCAGATGGATAGTGAAGTAGGCCATGCCAAGGCCCGTAACCGTTCGCAAGACCTGAATCGGCAGGTAGGTCGCCTGAAGAAACGACGCGGTATTGAGCCAGGAGGCCGGGAAGAAGGGGGCATAGGGCACCACCAGGCCGCCCAGGAAGGTATAGACCGCAAAAAGTCCCCCCAGATAGACCAGGTTGGCCGTCAGACGCGCCGGATAGAACGGACGCAATACCCGGTACTGCCCCACCAGCGCGTAGGTGGTCAACACAAGGGCAGGCAGACCCAGCAGGTAGCGCTCCCAGGTCTCCCCGGCATCGATCCAGGCGCTGTGGGACTCACTGAATGCGATTCCGTAGACGATGAAACTCACAAACCACAGGAAGAAGACTGTGGCGGGCACCAGCACCGCCAGGCGCACACGGTGTCGATCCTTGGCGAGAAGTTCCACCCCGAAGGCGAGGAGAGCCGTGAAAGAAAGCGCCCACAGTAATCGCTGAACGGCCTGCAGCACTTGCGTGGCGATCGGCGAGCTGCCAGCGGTCTGGAGGGGGATAAAGACGCTCCCCCATTCCCCCAGCCCGTGCAGCACCCCGAAGGCAGCCAGGTAGCGCAGACTGGTGGCCAGTTGAAAGGCACTGCGAGAGCGGTATTGCAGCATGATTGCCAGGCCCATGACGAAGAAGACCAGGCCGTAGGCAAAAAAGACCTCAAGCATGTGCCGTTTAAGGTATGCGTAGACGAGAATCAACCTGACCACCCCGCGTCACTTCAAGGATTGCAGGTACTGCGCCTGAAGATCGAGGTCCGTTTCGACGTTCCGGCCCTCGCTCCCTTCATGCGTGAGGTCTGGTCCTCAGTCAATTGGTTAATTCTTCGCTACGGAGATGGAATCTCGAGGCAGTGTCGCGAGGGCCGGCTCCGGAAGAAGCGCCTCATCGTTCGTTCTGGAAAGGGATGACAACGGAAGCACCGTTGCCACCCCTTTCCTGCTTGCCGAACACTGGGCGCTATTTCGCAGTGAGATCCTGGTAATCCACAGGCGAGGCCTTGGGAACGACGATCTTGACCCAGCCATATCCGTTCGGGAATGCGTCGGATTTGGTGGTGGTGTGGCAGGTGTTGCAGCCTTCCACAGTCTTGGTGTAGGCAACGGTGAAGTCGCCCTTGTTCTTGGCCTTGATGGTATTCTCCAGGGGATTGAGGTACTTGTTCTCGAAGGTCTTCAGGGCGTCTGCACGCTTGGGACGAGTGATCTCGCCAACTTCCTGGATCTCCTTCATTTCGTCGAGCTGGTAAACGGCCTCGTCCCATGCCTCGGCCTGGCCGGCAAAGTACAGCTTCGCCATGCGCTGTGAATACTCGATCATAATGGTGCCTAGGCCTGGGTTGATGCTACCCTGGACCTTGACGAAATCTTCGAGGGTCTTCACCCTCTTCTCGAGCTCGGCCGACGCCGGGGCGGCTGCCGGGGCGGCGGTGGGAGTGGCTGCCTGGGCGGGAGCTTCAGTCTTGGAACTGGAACAGCCGGCTAGTGCGACCGCCAGGAGTCCGAGGACGACGAATCCAACGATCAGCCTGTTCCGCAATATAACCCCTCCTCTGCAATCTGTGCCACCAATATCGTCTCACACACGTCTGATCATTCGGAATGCACCGGGGGGCCGACATTGGGGCACTAAAGTGCCTGGTTTAGGGACGGTCGGTGTTACTGGCCATCTGCTGATGCACTCACTATGACAGTCATGCCCGCTGGCACCCAAGTGGGTCCTCGGCAGGCCTGTGGAGTTCGTTCAGCCCTCTCCGCGGACCGGGCCGCCACGCCGCAAACAGTTCGTACTCTGGCAGAGCGTCGCCAATGACAAAACCCACCGCATTTGCGGTGGATTTTGTCATAATTAGTTTGGGCGGCGACCCGCTCTCCCACGCTCGAGGCGTAGTACCATGGGCCCTGAGAGGCTTAACGGCCGTGTTCGGAATGGGAACGGGTGATCCCTCTCGGCA
>DAHVXO010000050.1 GCA_027356675.1 Symbiobacteriaceae bacterium
CTGGACGAGTACCGCAGGCACATCGAGAAGGACGCCGCCCTGGAGCGCCGCTTCCAGCCCGTCATGGTCGAGGAACCCAGCCAGGAGGACGCCATCGCCATCCTCAAAGGCCTGCGCGACCGCTACGAAGCGCACCATCGGGTCGAGATTACCGACGCGGCCATCGAGGCTGCCGTCCGGCTTTCTGACCGTTTCGTGACCGACCGCTTCCTGCCCGACAAGGCCGTCGACCTGGTCGATGAGGCCGCCTCTCGCGTCCGCCTCTCGACCTTCGTGGCGCCGCCCGACCTCAAGGAGCTGGAGAACCGGCTCGAGGAGGTCCGTAAGGAGAAGGAGGCCGCCGTTCAGGGGCAGGAGTTTGAGAAGGCTGCCCGCCTCCGCGACAAGGAGACCAAGCTGAAGGAAGACCTCGACCGGCAGAAGATCGAGTGGCAGCAGAAGAAGGTCACCAGCAAGTCCACGGTAACCGAGGATGACATCGCCCACATCGTCTCTTCGTGGACTGGCATCCCCGCCGCCCGGCTGACGCTGGACGAATCGCAGCGGCTGCTCAACCTGGAGCAGGTGCTCCACGAGCGGGTCATTGGGCAGGATGAGGCGGTCAAGGCCGTCTCCCGGTCCATCCGTCGGGCCCGTGCGGGCCTGAAGGATCCCAAGCGGCCCATCGGTTCGTTCATTTTCCTGGGGCCGACCGGCACCGGCAAGACCCATCTGGCCCGGGCTCTGGCCGAGGCCCTGTTTGGCGACGAGGACGCCGTCATCCGCATCGACATGTCCGAATATATGGAGCGGCACACCACCAGCCGTCTGGTGGGCGCACCGCCCGGATACGTCGGGTATGAAGAGGGCGGCCAGCTGACCGAAGCCGTCCGCCGCCGCCCTTACTCTGTAGTTCTGCTGGATGAGATCGAGAAGGCCCATCCCGAGGTCTTCAACATCCTGCTGCAGGTCCTGGAAGATGGGCGCCTGACCGAGGCCAAGGGCCGCACGGTCGACTTCCGTAACACCGTGATCATCATGACGTCCAACGCCGGCGCCCAGGTCATCCGGGGCGACAAGCAGCTGGGCTTCACGGTGACAGAGTCGGATACGCAGCTGCATGAGAAGATGAAGGGCCGGGTCATGGAAGAGGTCAAGAAGCTCTTCCGGCCGGAGTTTCTCAACCGGCTTGATGACATCATCATCTTCCACAGCCTCAATATGGAGCACCTGAAGAAGATCGTCGGCCTTGAGATCAAGGCCGTCGGCCGTCGCCTCAAGGAGTTGGGCGTCCAGCTGACCATCTCCGATGCCGGCCTGGAGAAGCTGGTCAAGGAAGGCTACGACCCGCAGTACGGTGCCCGCCCGCTGCGACGGGCCATCCAGCGGCTGGTCGAGGACCCGCTCTCCGAGGAGATGCTGCGGCAGCCATTCAAGTACGGTGAGCAGGTCCACATGGACCTGGACGCCGACGCCAAGTTTATCTTCCAGCGGACCGAGCCCACTGCCCAGACGATCGCCGCACCGGTGGAATCCGGGACCAAGTAAAGAACGACTACGGAACAGGGAGCGACCCTCTGGTCGCTCCCTGTGATTTGTCAGATCTCATTTCACGAAGAGGAACACGCCGACCAGGGACAGGGCCAGGAGGGCGAACGCGGTTGGCACCCGCCAATCCCGACTCTTGGATCGGGTCAAGGCCGCGAACGAAAGCCCGGAGCCAATGACCAGCAGGCCGAACAGCAGGACACCGCCCACCTCCGCCACCCAATACATCGCCGTCTTTGGACCGATGCCAGCTTTGAGGGACAGAAGGCTGAGGGCCGAGAGGAAGGGCACGAGGCTTACAAGCAGTGCGGTGAGGGCTAGCGGATTCTGGTCGCGTGCTTTTCCAGACAAGGGCATCTGCCTCCTTACTCTCTCCTACGCCCCCAGGCGACCGAATCCCTGCATGGACGGCGTAACCGGGAGCGCGCCACCCCGCCTCGCCCCGCAGGAACGCACAGAGCACCAGGCGAACTCTTCTCGGGTGGAATCTCAGGTCTTGCGGAAGGTGTAGTGATCCATGGCGAAGGGGAAGACCGTGTTTGCCTGCCAGGAGTGTGGGCACGAGTCGCCCAAGTGGGCGGGCAAATGCCCTGGCTGCGGCGCGTGGAATACCATGGTCGAAGAGTTCGTCGCACCAGCGCCGGCGCATAAGCCCGGCAGCGCGCCCGGTCTTTCTGGCGGCGAGAAGCCGCTGGTCATCTCCGCAGTGGAAGTGGCAGATGCGCCCCGCTTCCCCGCCGGATCAGGGGAGCTTGACCGCGTTCTGGGCGGCGGCATCGTCCCCGGTTCCTTCGTATTAGTCGGCGGTGACCCCGGCATCGGCAAGAGTACCCTGCTTTTGCAACTCGCTGCCCGCGTATCCGCCGAACAGGGCAGCGTATTGTATGTGAGTGGGGAGGAGAGCACCCGGCAGCTTCGCCTCCGGGCGGACCGGCTGGGGACCCTTAGCAATCGCCTCTTCGTCCTGAGCGAGACCAACCTGGAGACCATCGAGCAGCATACCCTCCAGATGAAGCCGGTCCTGCTGATCGTGGACTCTATCCAGACTGTTTTCCGCCCCGACCTGCCTAGTGCACCGGGCAGCGTAGCTCAGGTCCGGGAGGGAGCGGCTCAACTGCTCCGGCTCGCCAAGATGGCCAACATCGCCATCTTCATTGTGGGCCATGTGACCAAGGAAGGCGCACTGGCAGGGCCGCGGGTGCTCGAGCACATCGTGGATACGGTCCTGTACTTTGAGGGCGAGCGCCATGCCAGTTACCGCGTGCTGCGGGCGGTCAAGAACCGCTTCGGCAGTACAAACGAGATCGGCCTTTTTGAGATGCGGGACCAGGGGCTGATCGATGTGCCCAATGCCTCGGAACTCTTCCTCTCCCAGCGCCCCCTGGATGTCGCTGGCAGCGTGGTCGTTCCCACGATGGAAGGGACTCGGCCCCTTCTGGTGGAGGTCCAGGCACTCGTCAGCGCATCGACCTTTGTCACCCCTCGCCGTACAGCCGACGGGATCGATCTCAATCGCGTCCAATTGCTGGTGGCGGTACTGGAGAAGCGTGTCGGTCTGCTCCTCGGCAACCACGACGCCTATGTCAAGGTTACCGGCGGCGTAAAGATCGCCGAGCCAGCCGTCGACTTGGGACTGGCCGTCGCCCTTGCCTCCAGTTTCCGGGATCAACCGCCCGATCCGCAGACGGTTGTGATTGGTGAAGTGGGTCTGGCCGGAGAAGTGCGGGCCGTCTCCCGCATCGAGCAGCGACTCCGTGAGGCCGAGAAAATGGGGTTCCGGCGGGCCGTACTGCCCCAGGCCAATCTCAAGAACCTGACGGTCAAGACCACGCTGGATCTGATCGGCGTCGAGACTGTCATGGAGGGGTTGGAGGCAGCGCTGAACGCTTGACTCAATCCCAAAATAGCGCAGCAGATTTCCTGCACCTGAATATGCAGGAGTTTTTTCCCTGTTGACGAAAGTAGCATTTGGATTCGGTCTGGTGCCACGGCGGGGGGAATCACCATGTCCGACGATCGGGAAAGGTTCTGGAAAGCCCTGCGTACAGTCGCACCGGGCACGCCGCTGCGCGAGGGCATGGAGTCGATTCTGCGTGCTCGCACCGGTGCGCTCATTGTCGTCGCGGACGGGCCGAACGTGATGAAGCTGGTGGATGGCGGGTTCCGGATTGACTCCGAGTTTACGCCCGCTAGCCTCTACGAGCTGGCCAAGATGGACGGCGCCCTCATTCTCACCCCGGACTGCCGCCGGATTCTCTCCGCCAACGTCACGCTCATCCAGGATCCAGCCATCCCAACGTTGGAGACCGGCATCCGCCATCGCACGGCCGAGCGCTTCGCCCGGCAAACCGGGGAGCTGGTCGTCTGCATTTCACAACGGCGCAACGTGATCTCGCTCTATAAGGGCAGTATGCGCTATGTGCTGCGGGACATCAGCGTCATTCTTACCAAAGCCAATCAGGCGCTGCAAACTCTTGAGAAGTACAAGGTCGTACTCGACCGCGCCCTGATCAATCTATCGGCGCTGGAACTCGAGGATCTCGTGACCGCTTTGGATGTCCTCATTGCGTTGCAGCGTACCGAAATGGTGCTCCGCATCGTCTCTGAGATTGAACGGTACATTTTCGAGCTCGGCACCGAAGGCCGGCTCGTGAACATGCAACTCCAGGAGCTCATGGCGAACGTGGCCGAGGAGAGTTCCCTGATCATCCGGGACTACTTTCAGCCCGGCGACGGCCGTTCCCTGGAGGACGCCATCGCCCAGATGGCCAACTGGCCCAGTGAAGAACTGATGGACCTGGCGACCATCAGTCGTATGTTGGGGTTTGGGGCCATCCCGGGGGTCATGGACAGCCCGGTTGCCCCGCGCGGCTTTCGCATCCTACGCAAAATCCCACGCCTGCCCATGCCCGTCATTGAGAACCTGGTGAACCACTCGGGCAGTCTTCAAAAGACGCTGCGAGCATCCATCGATGAATTGGATGAGGTCGATGGCATCGGCGAAGTGCGTGCCCGCGCGATTAAAGAAGGGCTTCGGCGCCTGCGTGAGCAGGTCATGTTGGAACGGCATATGTAGTTCACGCTTCGCAGAGGGGATATTCAAGAAAGAGGGACCCATATGCGGTGGGTGCGCGCAGCGGGGTTGTCCCTGATCCTGGCTATTGTCCTCCTGGCTTGCTCCACTCCGCCGTCCAACACGTCTGGTGGGGGCGAGAAGCCCGTCGCAGTTGAGATCAAGGAGCCGCCGGCCACACCGAAGGAGCCCCCGCTGACACCTGCGCCGCGCAGTCCGGTGGAGGTGCGTTTTCATTTGTTCGACGGCCCTACCGGTTTCAAGCTCCCGGACCTCATGCATGTGTTTAAACCCGGGGACCGGGCCATCACCGGAGCGGGGAGCGTTGACCTGGATATCGTCTTCAAGGGTGTCGGCGAAGCCGTCGCCCGCCAGGCCTTGCAGGTGCAAGGTGGGCGCCTGCGCGGTGAACCCCAGTGGCTGCCCGACGGTGGGCTTGGGCTTCAGCTGGAACCCGGTAAAGCCGGCGAAACGGTCACAGTCACCATTAAGCTTCCGAACACGCCGCCGGCCGTCCTCACGCTCGCCCGAGCCGCTCAAGCGACGGTTGAGGTCGACCAGCGGTACGGCAACATGTGGAAGCCAGTCGCCGTTCTGGATGCGAACGCCCCGCCTGGAGCAGCCGAGGTCCGGCTCACTTTCTCCAAGCCGGTTCGCCGTCAGGAAGTCGAAAAGGCGCTGACCGCGACCCAATCCGCCCTGGTGCGCGGCCTGATGACCTGGGGAAACGACCAGACGCTCATCTGGCAAATCGCCGAACTCCCGCCACGCCTGGATTTCCTGCTGGGCGGGGCGCACGATCAGGACGGGCTGCCACTGCCGGGCGGGATTCCCTCCCTGCGGGTTGGCGAGCCGCCCATCGTGGTTGAGGTGAATCTGGCGTCGCCAGCAGACCTGGCGCGGGCTACCTTGCCGCCGGATATCCTATCGGCCACATTGACTCCCGATCTGAAGCATATCAACTTGAAGGTATGGAGTCCGGGCACATCGCCCTGGGACTGGCAGCGCATCGACCTGAACTACGATTTCGCGACCAAAGACCTGAAGTCCGGCTGGTTCGAGTCGGTGCAGCCGCGCCTTCCGGCGGACCTGGACGACTGGGTAATGAGCCCGCAGGGGACGGCAGTCGCAGGCTTGCGGATGGCAAAACCGCAGCAGATCACGAAGGAGCCGGTCCAGTCATCCCTGGTGATCCTGGACCTGCGCGGCGGTCGCCAGGCGGTCTACGAGGGGTTCATCAGCAAATTCCAATCGCCCAATCCCATTGACTTGTCAACCGCAGTGGCCTGGAGCGCTGACGGGCAGAAGGTTGCGGCCCTCAGCTACAAAGGTCCCAACGCCAAGGGCTCTGACCTGGTTATGCTCGACCTGCTCAGCGGGAACCGGACCATTCTGCATGAAGACCTGCCGGTACCGGCGTTCGGGACTCGGCTCTCGTGGTCGCCGAGCGGCCGGTACCTGCTGGCCGGGAACCTGCTGGTGGACCTCCAAATCAAGACATACACGCCTTTGCAGGGGGACCCGACCCAGGCGCGGGGCGCGTGGGAGCGCGGCGGTCGCCGGCTCATGTACGGGGTGCAGGATTGGGGGCAGATCTTCATCATCGATCCGGTGACAGGCGAGGGTAAGCCCCTGGGCACCGGTTTTCTGGTGGATTGGCCCGCACCGGACCGGGTCTACATCGTCCGGTGGCCGGCCAGCGGTGCACGTTATCTTCCACCGGGTCTTTGAGACGCGAAGAGGCCCGGGCCGCCAGGAAGCGGCTCGGGCCTCAGTGCATGTGTTGGTTAGTCTGCGAAGTTGAAGATTCCCAGCGCAGCGAGCTTCTTGTGCTCCTTCAGCATGACATCGTAAAGGTTGAGGTTGAAAACGTTACTCAGAGCCGCCAAGTAAAACAGGTTGTTCCCAATCTCAGCCTCAAGCACTTCTCGGCAGTGCTCACAGAGTTGTCCGCTCAGGTGGTTGTGCATGTAGTCCTTCACTTGATCAAGAGAGATATCGACCGGCACTTGCTGCTTCTCCGCATGGATTTGCACGCATCCGCAGGATGTGACCGCTTTGGTTATGGCACGATTCGTCCGGGCGTTCGCTTCTTGAAGTTTGGCCATAACATCCAGGATGCTCCGGTGGCGAATCAGGTATTCTCCAACCGTGTCCTGGAACTGATCACAGAGCAAGTCCTTCATTGACCCTCTCACCCCTTAGTTCCGTTCCTTGCCTGTGCTCTTGACAGCACCTATTCTACCAGACGCCGCCGGGCGGGGACAAACGAGACCCTGCGGTAAATTGTACCACCACGGGAGCGAATGCGCCAGTCGAACAGCAATGGGTTGGCAATTCTAGCAAAAAGGGGCCAGCGTACCTGCCGACCCCAATTGCGGTATGGTGGAGCTAAGGGGGATCGAACCCCTGACCTCGTGAGTGCGATTCACGCGCTCTCCCAGCTGAGCTATAGCCCCGTTGTGACTATATTTTACGCGCCGATGACGTTCGGCGTCAAGGTTGCTGCACCTCCACTGCCCTTCTTGAAATTTCTGCAACGGGGGCAGTGAGACTGCACCCCAGTTGACCGGATCAGCATTATGTTGCGAAATTCATCATTTATTGACAAATTCGTGCGGACCTGGTATCCTGAGAGCACCAAAACGTCCGGCCGGACGGTCTTTTGCCTTCAGCAGGGCCGTAGGGAAGTGGGGGGTGCACGGGTGTTCCAGGTTGGAGACAAGGTCGTCTACCCCATGCACGGCGCAGGCGTCATCGAGGCCATCGAGGAGCGCGAGGTGCTGGGCGACCGCAAGCGGTATTACGTGATGCGGCTGCCCGTCAGCGAGATGAAGGTCATGGTGCCCTGCGAGAGCCAGAGAGAAGCCGGATTGCGGCAGGTCATGTCAGAGCAAGCCCTCCAGAGTGTGTTGGATGTGCTCAGTGCTCGGATCACCTTGATGTCGAAGAACTGGAACCACCGCTACCGGGCGAACATGGAGAAGATCAAGAGCGGCAATATCCTGGAGCTCGCTGAGGTGGTGCGCAACCTATCGCACCGGGACCGGGAACGGGGCCTCTCTACCGGCGAGCGGAAGATGCTGGAGAATGCCCGGCAAATCCTATTGTCTGAGATCATCTTGGCGAAGAACTTTGGGCCCGATCAGGCGAATTCGTTTCTCGACCATGTACTCGTCCAATAATCAGGGGGCCGGCTCGCCGGCGCCCGTTTTTCTTGTGCTTGTCCCGAGGGTGCTTGCTTTAATATAATGGAAGAACGGAGGTGATGTGGTGTTGCGGAAGAACCTACGACTCGTGTTAACCAGTGCAGGAATCATCGTGGGGTTGGTGGTCGTTTTCTTTAGTCTCCCCGACATCCAACGAATGGCATTTGTGCCGAACTACCGTGCGGTGACAGTCTTGATTGTCAGTAGCGGCGGAGTGGTCGGCGGGGTGAGCGGCTTCTTCCTGTTCCCAATGGTGACCTGGATCGAAGGGCGACTGGCCAGGACTGCATTTATTGATATTCTTTTTGGTGTGACTGGACTTATAATCGGTCTTATCATATCGGCCTTGCTCGGCATGGTTCTAAAGGATATCACGCTCCTCGGCCCGTTGTTCACCGTGCTCTTTGCGGTGGTCTTCGGCTATCTTGGCATCAGTGTTGGCACTCGCAAGCGTGATGAGGCCACCTCGGCTTTTCCGTTCTTTGGGGGCAGGGCACCCCGGCGGGAGACCGGCGCGTCGGCGCCGTTCCCGGAGTTCCAGGGCGCGACCCCGGCGAAGGTGTTGGACACGTCCGTCATCATTGACGGCCGGATCGCGGACATCGTGAAGACAGGCTTTTTGGAAGGTCCCGTGGTCATCGGACGCTTTGTGCTGGAGGAACTCCAGCATATTGCTGATTCGCCCGATGTGCTCAAGCGTAACCGCGGGCGCCGGGGTCTCGACATTCTTAACCGCATCCAGAAGGAATACGGCATCGCAGTCCAGATCTATGAGCAAGAAGTCGGGGACGGCCTGGAGGTCGACTCCAAGCTGGTGAAGCTGGCCCGCACGCTCGGCGGCAAGGTCGTGACCAACGATTTTAATCTCAACAAGGTCGCCGAACTGCAAGGCGTGCCCGTCCTGAACATCAATGACCTTGCAAATGCGGTCAAGCCGGCTGTGCTACCCGGCGAAGACATGACCGTCACCGTGATCAAGGACGGCAAGGAGGCCGGACAGGGCGTGGCTTACCTCGACGATGGCACGATGATCGTGGTGGACGGCGGGCGACGCTATATCGGCGACACGATTGGCGTAACAGTAACAAGCGTACTGCAGACTGCGGCAGGGCGAATGATCTTCGTCAAGCCGAAGCTTGCGGCCGAGAGGGTGGCTCCGTGAGTATTGCGATGGGCGGTCTACGGGTGGCGATTACGGCAATCATCCCTGCCGCCGGGTTTGGCAAACGGATGGGGGGAGGGACTGCCAAGCAGTTCCTCCCCTTGCGCGGTGAGTCCGTGCTACAGCACACTGTACGTCTGTTCAGCGCATCGCCGTTGGTCGATGAGATCGTGATCGCCGCGCAGGACCTGGAGACTACCACGGAACTGGTGGGTGGCATCCCCAAGGTCACGCGCATCGTGCGGGGCGGTAAGGAGCGGCAGGAATCAGTCTGGACCGCCCTGCAGTCCGTGCATGCCAGGCCGCGCATCATTTGTGTCCACGATGCGGTAAGGCCGCTGCTGCCGGCGGCGGTGCTGGAAGGTGTCCTCCGAGGGGCGGCGGAGCATGAGGCCCAGGTCGTAGCGGTGCCGGTGAAGGATACCATCAAGGTCGTTCGGCCCGACGGGTTTGTCTCAGGTACGCCCGAACGGTCCTCCCTCTGGAGCATTCAGACCCCGCAGGTCTTCTGGGTAGAGACGATGGTACAGGCCTTCCGAAAGGCCCAGGCCGAGGGATTCCTGGGCACCGACTGCGCATCGCTGGTTGAGCGGCTCGGCGTGCCCGTGCGGGTTTACCCGGGCAGCCCGGCGAACATCAAGCTGACCACGCCCGAGGATTTCCTCCTGGCGGAGGCGATTTTGGGGTCTCGCGGGTAGTACGAGGAGGATCAGACTGTGCTGGTTGGATTCGGCTACGATGTGCACCGCCTGGTCAGCGGGCGACCGCTAGTGCTCGCGGGCGTTCAGATCCCCTATGATCGCGGCCTCGACGGCCACTCCGATGCGGATGTCCTGATCCATGCCCTCATGGATGCACTGCTGGGCGCCGCCGGGCTGCGGGACATCGGGCATTACTTTCCGCCCGCCGACCCCGCGTTCAAGGGTGCAGATAGCATGCAACTTCTGGAGCGAGTGGTGGGACTGCTGCGTGCGGAGGGGTACCAACCGGTCAACGTTGACCTCACCCTTCTGGCTGAGCGTCCCAAGATTGGTTCCTACGTGGAGCAGATGCGGGAGCGCCTCAGCGCCTGCCTGGGCCTGGTGCCCCGCCGGGTGGGAATCAAGGCCACTACGAACGAGGGCATGGGCTTCGTGGGTGAGGGACAGGGAATGGCGGCCTATGCCGTAGCGCTCATCACCGAAGCGTGATGTGACCGTGTCATTCCTTGACAGGGCCTTGCTGCCGGCACTATAATAGCTATTAATTCTTAAACACTGGCGTTGAACGAGAGAAGTACCTGCAGGACGCCGTTCAGAGAGTCTCCGCCACGGCTGGAAGCGGAGGCCGGACGAAGGCAGGGAACATGCGCTCGGGAGCCTGGGCCCGAACGGCAATCGCCGCTAGGCACCCACGGAAGGCCACCGTTAGCGGGCACCGGGTGTGTTAGCACCCGCGAGCGGGGCGCTGTGCGCCCAATCAGAGTGGAACCACGGGTGTAAGAGCCCGCCTCTGGCGTTTGCCAGGGGCGGGCTTTTTTGTCTGCCAAATACGCTGCGCAAGAAGGAGTGAGAGGAGTGTTCAGTCGTCTGAAGCGAGACGTCAAAGTCGTCTTTGACCGTGATCCGGCCGCCCGCAACCTTTGGGAGGTCCTGTTGTGTTACCCGGGCCTGAAGGCAATCCTGTGGCACCGGCTGGCCCACTGGCTGTGGGTTCATGACTGGAAGCTCCTCGCGCGCATCATCTCCCAGATCGCCCGCTTTTTTACCCAAATCGAGATTCACCCGGGCGCCATCATCGGCGAGGGGTTCTTCATCGACCATGGCAGCGGCGTGGTCATCGGGGAGACGACCGAGATTGGCAACAACGTGACCCTCTACCAGTGCGTCACCCTGGGCGGCACCGGCCATGAGAAGGGCAAGTGCCATCCGACCCTGGGTGATAACGTGGTGGTGGGGAACGGCGCCCGCATCCTGGGGTCCTTCGTGGTCGGGGAGAACAGCCGCATCGGCGCCGGGGCTGTGGTGCTGCGTGAGGTGCCCCCGGACAGCACGGTGGTTGGTAACCCGGGTCGCATTGTGCGGCAGAACGGTCAGCGGGTGGACCCGCTGGACCACATTCATCTCCCGGATCCGGTTTTCAATATGTTAGATTCAATGCAGAGAGAACTGGAGCGGCTCACCTCCCAGGTGGAGTCGCTCGAAGTCCAGAACCAAGCCTTGCGTAAGGCCGTTCAAGAGGGTGGTCTGATTGGCAATCCGAATCTTTAATGACCTGTCCCGCCAGAAGGAAGAGTTCGTGCCGGTTGAGCCCGGGAAAGTCCGTTTCTACAATTGCGGTCCCACAGTCTACGATTTCTTTCATATCGGGAATGGCAGGAACTTCGTCGTCATGGATGCGATCCGGCGATACCTGGCTTACCGGGGCTTCGCGGTGACTTTCGTCCAGAACTTCACGGACATCGACGACAAGATGATCAAACGGGCCAACGCCCTGGGCATCACCGTGAAGCAGTTGGCCGAGGATATGATCGCCGCCTATCAGGAGGATGTCCAGTCGCTCAATGTCCGGCCGGCGGATGTTCATCCCCGGGCGACAGATTTGATTCCCGACCAGGTCGCGATGATTCAGGAACTCATTGACCGCGGATACGCCTACGTGGTGGAAGGCGGCGACGTGTACTTTCGGGTCTCCCGGCGTGAGGACTATGGAAAGCTCTCCCACAAGAACTTGGACGACCTTGTAGCCGGGGCCTCCGAGCGGGTCGATCCGGATGACCGCAAGGAGCACCCGTTCGACTTTGCGCTCTGGAAGGGCCAGAAGCCCGGCGAGCCGGTCTGGCCGGCGCCATGGGGGGCGGGGCGCCCGGGGTGGCACATCGAGTGCTCGACCATGGCAAGGCGGTATCTGGGAGATACCATCGACATTCACTCCGGCGGCGAGGATCTCACGTTCCCGCACCACGAGAACGAGATCGCCCAGAGTGAAAGTGTGACCGGTGTGCCGTTCGCCCGGTATTGGGTCCACAACGCCCACCTGAAGATTTCCGGCGAGAAGATGTCCAAATCGCTGGGCAACTTCTTCCTGGTGCGTGACATCCTCAAGCAGTACGACGGCGAGGTCGTCCGGTTGTATCTGCTGAGCGCTCATTACCGCACGCAGTTGGACTTCCGGGATGAGCTGGTCGAGCAGACCCGGGGCGCCATGGAGCGGCTACGCAACACGGTGGCCAACCTTGAGGATGCGCTCCACCACGACCGGCCGCAGTCCACGCCCCAGGAAACCGAAGCCCTGGGTGAACTTTCCCAGGCCCGCCAACGTTTTATCGATCAGATGGATGATGACTTCAACACGGCCGGTGCCATCGCCGTGCTGTTCGACTTGGTCCGGGAGGTCAACAGCCGAGTGACGTCCACGTCGTCGCAGGAGTTCGTCGCAGGCGCACTGAACCTCATCAAGGAGCTGGCCGGCGTTCTGGGACTGCTGGAGAGCACCAAGACGCTGGACACGTCACTGGATGCTGAGATCCAGGCACTGGTAGACGCTCGCCAGGCCGCCCGCAAGGCGCGCAACTGGGCGGAGTCCGACCGGCTGCGGGACCAACTCGGCGCCATGGGCATCCTGTTGGAGGATACCCCTCAGGGAGTGAGATGGAAGCAGAAATGACTTGGATCACGCGTCTTCTGGGACAAAAGCATGCGCATGCGGCCGAGGCTCCACCGGAACCGGGGGCCCCACCGCCTGCTTCCCCCTTCCCGCCTTCGCCTCTGCAGGCTCGGCTGCGGCTGCAGAACCCGCTCCTGCTGCCGCCGCTCACGCTGGCGTATGTGGGGGACTCGGTGTACGAGCTGTATGTCCGGCACCGTCTGCTAGAGCGTGGGTTGATCAAGGTGGGTGACCTACATAAGGCGGCCGTTGGGTACGTGCGGGCCCGGGCGCAGGCCCGGGCGCTGGCCGAGTTGCACCCGAAGCTCACGGCCGACGAGCAGGATGTGGTGCGACGGGGCCGGAATGCCAAGAGTCACGGCGCCCCGAAGAGCAGCGACCCCGCGGAGTACGCCGCATCCACCGCCTTTGAGACGTTGGTAGGGTTTCTTTACCTCGCTCAGCGCGAGGAGCGGTTGGGCGAGGTGCTGGCAGCGGCTGCCCGGTACGTCGAAATGGAGTTGTGAGGCCGCCCCGCGGGGCGGCCTTTTCGCGGCACCGGCAGTTATCGTGCCCAGGCAGGGACTGACGTGTACCTTGGCCAATTAGGACAGGGCTCGAGCTCGAAGTTTACGAGGGGATTCGACCACGGCAGACCAGTCGAAGCCCCTGCTGACGGAAACGGCTGCAGGCCAGCGGAACCGGCCGAGGCAGTGCTTAACCACAAGGGGGATGGCGCATGAAGCGGCAGCGACAGGTATTCGCCATGACGGGGATTGCACCAGAGTGGCAGGCGTATGCCATGGCCAAGTACAGCCGCTCCGCACAATCGCTCCAGGACAGCGCACGGGAGCTGACCGCCGACCGGACCCGTAAGTTTCTCAACACGATGTACTTCAAGTATGGTCATGCCTCCATCGCAGACATGGCCCATGTCTCTCTCGCCGTTGAGCAAATCTCGCTCTGGGCCGCCATCACCTTGCTCGATGAGCAACTCTGGGATGGGCAGGAGCGCTCTACCCGCTACCAGCCGTTTCGCGAAACGGGTTTTCTAATCCCGGACGGGGCGCCCGAGGGGTTCGCTCTGGCGGCTGATTGGCTGATGGGACGCTACGAGCGGACCATCGCTCACTGGATGGACCGGTTGAAGGACCAGCACCCCTGCCCGGAAAGCATGCGCGCCACCGAGTATGAAGCGGCCTTGCGGGCGAGGGCTTTCGACATCGCCCGGTATTATCTCTTCCTGGGTGTGAACACCTCTGTCGGGCAGATCAATTCGGCCCGGACCCTGGAGCGCCAGGTGGCCCGGCTCCTGGCCGACTCGCTGCCGGAGGTGCGGGCCCTGGGCCTGGACTTGAAGGCGGCTGCGACCGAGCAGACCCCCTTCGACCTGAGCGCCGAGCGCCTGATGCCGCTGGTGGAGCGGGTGCCCGAGCCGGTGCGCTCTGAGTTGCTGGCGCAACTGAAGTCCGAGCCCATCGCACCTACACTGATCAAGTACGCCGAGCCTACGCCATACCAGTTGGGCGTCTACGGGGAGCTGGCCGCCATTGGGCGGGAATTGCTGCCGGCCGTGGCGCCGGACAACCAGACCCCGGTCGTGCTGACCGTTTAGAGCTCGCCTGTGGATGCGGCGGTCGCGGCGCTCCTGTATCGGGTCTCCGATCTGGCGTATCATCAAATTGTCGAACGGGTGGCGGACCTGACGGCAGCCGAGAAGCGTGAGGTGCTCGAGACAGCTCTGGGCAAGCGTGGGCCCCACGACGAGTGGCTGCGGGAGTTCCAGGGCGCCCCGCTGGCCTTCGATATTCTCATGGATATCGGCGGCTATCGGGACCTGCACCGCCACCGCCGGGCCTCCCAGGTGCACCAGTCCTTCACGACCCGGCACGGCGCCGCGGTGCCCGAGCCCATGGTGGGTATGCCCGAAGCTGACCAGTACCTGGACGACATGCGCCAGGCCGCCGCTCATGTGACCGCAGTGGCCGCCTGGGACCCGCTTCAGGCGCATTACCTGCTGCCCCTGGGTTTCCGGGTGCGCACGCTCTTCCGGATGGATCTGGCGGAGGCGGGTTACATGATCCGCCTGCGGTCCAAGGAGGGCGGGCACTTCTCGTATCGCCGCGTCGCTTATCAGATGTACGAAGCGTTGTCGGCCCGCTACCCCGAACTCACGCCCTATCTGCGCGTGACCGACCCGGCTGAAGACGACCCGCTGAAGCGATAACTCATAACTGCGGTGGCCGTCGGGCAGACTGTTGTTGTGCAAGGGAGTATGATCGGTGTCAGGACAGATTGAAGGGCGCAACCCGGTGCTTGAGGCGTTGCGGGCCGGCCGGGAGATTAACAAGCTGCTCGTTGCCAAGGGCAACCGAGAGGGTTCCATTCGGGAGGTTCTGGGGGCAGCGCGCGCACTGGGCGTGATCATTCAGGAGGTGGACAAGGCCCGCCTGGACACCCTGGCGCCCGGTCGCAATCACCAGGGCGTGATCGCCATGGTCGCGGCCCATACGTACGTGGACGTGGACGTCATCCTGGCCAAGGCGGCCGAGGCGGGCCAGGACCCGCTCGTGTTGGTGCTGGACGGTATCGAGGACCCGCAGAACCTGGGTTCCCTGCTTCGCACCGCCGACGCTGCGGGGGCTCATGGCGTGATCATCCCGGAACGGCGGGCCTCTGGCCTGACCGAGACGGTCGCCAAGGTCTCGGCGGGGGCGATTGAGTATGTGCCGGTGGCACGGGTCACCAACATCACCCGAACGCTGGAGGAGCTCAAGCAGCGCAAACTCTGGGTCGCGGGTACGCACCAGGATGCCCGAGACCTCTACCATCAGGCCCGGTTGACTGGCCCCCTGGCCGTCGTCGTTGGCAATGAGGGCAAGGGCATCAGCCGGCTGGTGGCTGAGCAGTGCGATTTTATGGTCCGGTTGCCCATGGTGGGTCATGTCACTTCGCTGAACGCAGCCGTTGCGGGTGCGATCTTGTTATACGAGATTCGCAAGCAGCGGGACGCTGCGGCCGCAAGGCCGCGGTAGGGAAACCCTCGGCTGCGGGGCGGCGGGAACGACAGGAGGGTTGCCGCTGTGCGCTCGTCGCGAGAGGTTCTGGTGTATGGTGTGCTGGTCGGGGTCCTCGCTGCCGGAATCGGCGCGGGGGCCCTGTTTGGTTATGTAAGCTGGTATGCCCGGACGGACCGCATCTTTCCCGGCGTGGTGGTCGGGCATACGCCTGTGGGTGGGCTGCGGGTGTCCGAGGCGCGTCCTCGGGTGTCCGGCGTGGGCCTGGCCAGGGGCGCTGCGGCGGGTCTGGCTCCCACGTTGCTAAGACTACGCTGGGAAGGGCGCGAGTGGCCGCTCGACGCCGCGGCCGTACCGGATGTGTCTGGTGCCCTACGGGTGGCCGCTGCGGTGGGGCGCAGCGGGTCGGCGGGGGACCGGGTTCGAACCTACCTGGGTGGGCTGGTACATGGCCACTATGTGCCCCTCGAGGGTCGCACTGGCGACGACGTGATTCTGGGGCAGTTGCAGGCCATCGCGCCGCGCATGGGCGAGGGTCGGGTCCTCGACGTGCCCGCCAGCGTGGCCGCCATCCGCCGGGCCATTCTCGCCGCCCGCCCTGAGGTGGACCTGGTGGTCCACACGGTGGAGCCTGAGGTCCGCCAACCCGAGACTCGCCAGCCAGTTGCCCAGACCCCGGAATACGCGATCGCCCGCTTCACCACCCCGGTGCTGGCGGCGGACACAGGCCGCGTACACAACATCACGACAGCCGTCAAGAAAATCAACGGCGTTGTCATCGCGCCGGGCCAGACGTTCTCCTTCAACGAGACAGTTGGTCCCCGTGACGCGGCCCACGGTTGGGCTCCCGCAAAGGAGTTGTACCAGGGTGAGTTCGTGATGGGGTATGGCGGGGGCATTTGCCAGGTGTCGTCCACGCTGTACAACGCGGTTCTGTTAGGCGGGCTGGAGGTCCGTGAACGGTTCCACCATGACCGGCCGCTGCAGTATGTGGCGCCCGGGCGCGACGCCACGGTGGTGTGGGATGTGCTCGACTTCAAGTTTCGCAACAGTGCTGCGGTCCCCGTGGTATTGGAGGCTCGCCTCATCCCGGGGGCGCCGGCACAGATCGAGGTGGCACTGCGAGCCCCGACCCAAGCACCGCAGGGCCTGATCCGCATCGAGGATGCGGAGATCCGCTATTATCCGCCGCCAATGGAGGAGGTGCTGGACTCAGTCCTACCCGCGACCGCGCGCGAGGTCATCGATGAGGGGCTATATGGGATCGAACTGAAGGTCTTTCGGGTCTTCCGCGGTGCCGACGGTGAACGGCGCGAACTGGTCTCTCACGACCATTACCGTCCGAAACCGGGGCGGGTGCGCGTGGGCGTCGGCAACGCTCCGGGCACGCAGCGGCTCCTGAATCCGGGGCTGCGTTGATTTCGGGTATGGCCTCCCGCTAGATTCCAGCGCGCGGGATAGCAGGGAAATTATAGGATCATGTCGTTTCGACACAAACGGCAAAAACCCTTCTAATTCGGGCGCAAAGTGCGCTCTTTCGACGCGGCTCGCGGTTGGTTCACCTTGACGTGGTCTCTGAGCAGCGGGTATAATCCACAGTAGGGTTCAGGTCACGATTATGTAGCCATCGGTCACCCCTCTACCCTCCCACAGCCGGTGTAAGGCT
>DAHVXO010000062.1 GCA_027356675.1 Symbiobacteriaceae bacterium
GCACAATGCGGGCAATGAGGATGGCAAACCCCAGCCCGGACTGCTTGTTGCGGGCGATGCTGTAGGCCGCGGGCAGGCCCAGAATCAAGGCAGTGATGGTTGAACCGGTGGCAATCAGGAAACTGTTGACGATATACTTGCCGAACGCCTGGTCCCCGAAGACTTCCGTGTAGTTACGGAAGGTCGGCGTGAAGATCAACTTGGGCGGCATGGTCATGATCTGCGCTTGGGTTTTGAAAGAGGAGAGCAGCATCCAGACAAACGGGAAGAGGAACAACACCAGAAAAATCCCCAGGAAGGCGAAGTAGAGCACGTTGGTGACGACTTTGTACTTGCGGCGCTCGCTCATACCGTCACCCCCTTGCGGGCCCAGTTGAGGAAGATCACGACGCCCAGCACAATCGCAAAGAAGATCATAAGCAGCGAGCTAGCGGAGCCCATTTTGAAGTACGAGAAGCCCAGTGTGTAGCCATATAGGTTGAGCGTTTCAGTTGAGTAATTCGGGCCACCGAGCGTCATCGCATAGATGATGTCGAAGGTCTTAAGGGCGTCGATGGAGCGCAAGATGATCGCCACCCCGATGGTCGGCCGCAGCATGGGCAGGGTGACATGCCAGAGCGTCTGGGCGAGGTTCGCACCATCCACCTCGGCAGCCTCAAAGGGGTCGGAGGGGAGCGACACCAGGCCGGCCAAAACGATCAGGGCCATCATCGGAGTCCACTGCCAGACGTCCACCAGGACCAGCGAGGGCAGCGCCGACTTCTCCAGCGCCAGCCAGGGCTGCGGCGGAATGTGGAGGAGTTGCAGGAAGTAGTTCATGAACCCGATGGTCGGCTCATACATCAGCAGCCAGACCATGCCGATGGCCACCGGGGTCGCGACCATGGGCAGCAGAAAGAGCGTCTTGATCAGGTTCTTGCCTGGAAAGTCCCGGTTGAGCAGAAGCGCGAGCGCTACGCCCAGCACCGTCTCCCCGGCGATGGCCAGGAGGGTGAAGTAAAACGTCCGCAGGGTCGCCTTCCAGAAGCGCGGGTCCGACCCAATCAGCTTCACGTAATTGGTCAGCGCCACGAACCTGGGCGGTGTCACCGCCGACATAGACCATTCCGTGAACGAAATATAGAGCGTGTACGCGATCGGGAAAGCCATCATCACGAGAATAAAGATGACGGCGGGCAACGGGAACACCCACTTCAAGTGACGCTCCATCCACCGGCCCACGCAGGCCCACCCCCCGGTTGTCGGGTCCGCCGAGATGACGCCCGAGCCGCCGCCAGGCGGCCCGGGCTATCGCATCCTTACTTCGCCTCTTCGGCCAGCAACTCGTTGAGCTTGACCGTCTTTTCCTTGGCGGTCTTCTCGAGGTCCTTGCCGTTGATCGCGGCGGTGATGACCTCACCAACGATGTCACGGGCCTGGCCTACGTTGATGACCAACGGGCGGTCCGAGGCCGAACCGACGGCTCCGGACTTCTTTGCAACTTCGACCCAGTCAGCCGGCCAGCCCTTGGTGCCTTCGGGGTTGTTCCAGGCGGAGGCGCGGGCGCTGGGGTTGCCGGCGGCCTGGGTCTTCAGGACCATCTCCTTGGAAGCGGCCCACTTCACGAACTCCCAGGCGGCGTCCTGGTTCTTGGAGGACTTGGCGATGGAGATGCCCCAGGAGGTGACGGAGTAGGGCAGGGAACCCTTGTCACCGGCGGGGAGCAGCGCAAAGCCGATCTTGTCGCCAACGGTCGACTTGGTGGGATCGGTCACGTTCAGGTAGAGCGAGTTGGCGTCCACCCACATGGCAGCCTTGCCCTGCGCGAGCAATGAAGCCGCCTGCGGCCAGGACATGTTCAGCACGCCCTGCGGGCCGTAATTGCGAAGGAGGCGCCCGTAAAGGTCAAACGCCTTGATGGCTTCGGGGGCATCCAGGACGAACTTGCCGTCCTTGATGAACTCGCCGCCCATGCTGTAGAGGAAACTGGAGAACTGGGTGGTGGCCGGGTTACCCTGGCCCCGCATCACGATGCCGACCATATCGGGCGGGTTGTGCAACTTCTTGGCCGCGTCCTCGAGCTCAGCCATGGTCGTGGGAACCTTGATGCCCTTGGCCGCAAACAGGTCCTTGCGATAGTAGAGGATCTCCTGCTCTGTGATCAGCGGGATGCCGGCCAGCGCGCCCTTGACAACCTCAACTTCCATGGCGCTCTTGAAGAAGTCGGCGACGTCCCAGTCGGCCGGGGTCTTCTTCGCATCCTTCACGAACGTGTTCAGGTCCGCATACCAGCCGTTCTTGACGAACAGCTTGGCTTCCTGCAAAGGCCGCTGCATCAAGACGTCAATCGTGCCGGCGCCGGCGGTCAGCTCGGTGGTGAGTTTCTGCGTCAGCAAGTTTTCAGCGATGGACTCCATGTTGACCTTGATGCCGGTCTTTTCTTCAAAGGCAGGAATTTCTTTCTTGATGGTGTCGGTCCAGGGGTGATTCGAGGCCAGGAACCGGATCGTTGTGCCCTTGTAGGGCTGGGCCGGGTCGGCGGGCTGCTCGGTCTTGGGCGCCGGCGCCGTCTCCTTCTTACTGCCGCACCCCGACAAAGCGATGCCTGCGGCCAGAAGCAGCGTCAACCCCAGGGCCAGGGAGCGATGGAACCGCTTCATCTCTGAATCCCCCTCGCTGAGTGTTGGGTACCCCGCGGACCCTGGTCGATCGGAATAGCCGAACCAGCGGTGTGGGTACATTCCCAAGATCAGGGTAGCAAATTATTTTTGTTATTACCAGATCAGGATAAAAATTTTCTGTATCAGAGCTCAGGCAGATTCGGATTTCCTCTTGTGGAAAACCACCAGAATTCCATATAATGGTTGTAAGCCTTGTGAAAGGGGGTTGCGCCCCTGAATCCCACCCTAGCGATTTGCGATGGATTTACGGTGAACCTCACCGATTACGCCCGTCCGGGCCTGCGGGTCGGAATCTGGGCCTCCTCCGGTCGGGGCAAGAGCTTCGGCGTTGGTGTCTTCTGCGAGGAACTGCTCAGCGCCGGCATTCCGGTCATCGCCATCGACCCGGAAGGGGAACTGCACACGCTGCGTGAGCAGTTCCGTGTGCTGGTACTGGGGGGCGAGCGGGCCGACCTGCCACTTCCGCCGGGACGCATGGGCGTGCACCTTACGCTCTCCCGCGTGCTGGAGGAAGGACTGGGACTCGTGGTGGACCTCTAGGACAAGCCGACCAACCGGACCCAGCAAGAGGCGGCGCGCCCCTGGCTGGAGGAACTCTGGACCCTCATGTCCGAGCGCCGGGCACCGGCGGCGCTGATCGTCGAAGAGGTGCACATCTTTGCGCCCCAGTCCGGGTCGGCGACCACTGCGGACATGATGCAACGGTTCGCCAAGCAGGGTCGCAAGCGCGGTGCCATCCTGGTCGCCGCCTCGCAGCGAACCCAGGCGGTCTCCAAGGAGTTCATGAGCCAGCTGAACTTCTCGGCCATCGGCGGGTTTGAGACGGAGCGGGACTACGATGCGATCAAGGCCGTGGTCGGGGGCCACCCATTCGATGAGTTTCGCACACTGGAGACCGGGCGGTTCTACCTCTCAGCAGCCCGGGAATTCTACCGCTGGCGCCCCCGGCGCACCTCCCACGGCGGGGATGCCCCGACGTGGTCGCCCGCCGAGGGGGCCGGCGAACAGTCCCGGGACTCTGAGATGGACAGCCTGGTGGAGCAGTTGCGGGCGGCCTTCGCCCACGAAGAAGAGGCCGAGGGCGATTCCGCCGAGACGGAATCCTCTGCGGCTGACCGGGCACGCATCCGGTCTCTCGAACATGAGCTGACTTCAGCCCAACAGGAGTTGGCAGAAGCCCGCGATGAGGTCAATCGCTTGAACATCGCCCTGAAGGTGACCGGCGCGATCAAGGTGGTGATCCAACAGGAGGTCATCGCCCTGGCGCCGGCCCTGCCCGCACCGGCGGTAGCGGCTCAGTCGCCCGCTGCCACCGTGGTCAACGCCCAGGCCAAGCCCGCCGAGCCCTCCCTGGTCAAGGACGTGCGGATCTCATCCGATGCGGTCATGGACCTGGCAGAGGTCAAGACCTTGCTCCGCCGGGCCCGCGACCGGGCTCGCCGCCGCTCCTCCCGCTCCCCCGAGTACCTGCACGGGGCCGTGAAGGTCCTGCTGGCCGGAGCGGCCGTGAACGGCGCTGAACTGGCCGCCCGTTACGGCTACTACGGCAAGGTCACCATCAACCGCATGGATGCCGTGCTCGACGCTTTGGTGGGCGTCGGCTTCGCCGTCTACAATCACGGGCAGTACCGCCTCAATGAGTCCTACCTGCGCCAGTTGATCATGCGTGGGTAAGGCGAAACCCGGGGGAGTGGCCCCGGGACTCGAGGGTCGATGGCATACTGGCGGTCGTGCCCGGGGCGGTAGGAAGGAGCCGGCAGGGGCCTGGTCAGACACCTTGCCTCCAGGTAACGACCTGGAATGCAGGCACCTGAGCCTGAGGCCAAAAAACCCCGTGGACGGGCAACCGTCCACGGGGTTTTGGATGCGTACGCTGCTAGCTGACGAAGCCTTCCTTCTCCAGCACCCGGGCCGCGATCTTCCGCTTCAGGGCCACCGTATTGGTGGGGGTGTAACGGGTCAGCCGCTTGAGAATGCTCAGCTGTGTGCGCAGGGTGTCGCCGTCCTCCTCGAGGGCGGGCAGCATGTTGCGAGCGATGGTGCCGACCCTCTCGAAGGCATCCTGGCAGACGGCAACAGCCATCTCGGGCTTGAGGCCGGGGTTCCCCCGCCCGATGGCCTTGAGCGCACGCAGGACCACGCTCTCCATGGCGAAGATCGCAATCACGATGTCGGCGATGCCAATCAGGAGCTCCTGCTCCTGCTCCAGGGCCATCTGGTACTTCTGGACCCCGAGGCCGGCGAGCATCAGAAAGATCTGCTTGGCCCGGCCGATCAGGAATTGCTCCTTGGCCAGGGGCTCTTCGGACTCATCGAAGGGCGTCAGGTTCATGAGTTCATCCTGCAGGCCCAGCATCGCCTGCATGAGGGGGAGTTCGCCCTTCATGGTTCGCCGAACCAGGGTGCCCGGAATGAGCAGCCGGTTGATCTCGTTCGTGCCCTCGAAGATGCGGTTGATGCGGCTGTCCCGGTACGCCGGGGCCACTTCGTACTCCTCCATGAAGCCGTAGCCGCCGTGGATCTGCAGCGCCTCGTCGGTCACGAAATCCAGGGTCTCGGACCCGTAGACCTTGTTGATCGAGCACTCCACCGCATACTCCTCGACCCGCTTGCTCGCCACATTGGCGTAGTCCGGCGACTTATCGTCCACATCGGCGAGGTTGGCGTCGAGTAGCCCGGCGGAGCGGTAGATCATCGACTCGTTGGTGTAGGTCATCAGGTTCATGTCCGCCAGTTTGGCTTGAATGGCCCGGAATTCGGCGATGGCCTTGCCGAATTGCTTGCGGGTCTTAGCGTACCGGGCTGCTACGCCCAGCACATGCTTGGTCGACCCGATCGCACCGGCGCCCAGCTTGAACCGCCCGATGTTCAGGGTGTTGAAGGCAATGACATGGCCCCGCCCGATCTCGCCCAGCAGGTTCTCCACCGGGACCTGGGCGTCCTCGAGGATCAGCGAGCAGGTGGACGAGGCGTGCAGCCCCATCTTGTTCTCCTCCGGACCCACGGAGACACCGGGGTACTTCCGCTCAACGATGAAGGTCGAGAACTTCTCACCATCCACCTTGGCGTAGACCACGAAGACGTCGGCGAAGGCCGAGTTGGTGATCCATTGCTTGGTGCCGTTGCGGACCCAGTACTTGCCGTCGGCGCTCAGCTTTGCCGTGGTGCGGGCGCCCAGGGCGTCCGAGCCGGAGCCCGGCTCAGTCAGGGCGTAGGCCGCGACCCACTCACCGGTCACGATCTTGGGCAGGTACTTGGACTTCTGCTCGTGCGTGCCGAAGAGGGCGATCGGATAGGTGCCAATGCCGATGTGCGCCCCAAAGGTGACCGAGAAGGCACCAGCCCGGCCGGTCTCCTCCGTCACGACAGCGGACGTCACCTTATCGAGCCCCAGGCCGCCGTACTGCTCGGGGATCTCGATGGCCAGGAGGCCCAGGTCGCCGGCCTCCTTCAGCAACGGGCGGGAATGGCGGGGTTTATCCTGCTCGATCACGTGGAGGAGTCCCCGCACCTTGTCGGCCCACTCCCGTGCTGTCTCGCCGATCAGCTTCTGTTCTTCGTTCAGATCCTCCGGCGTGACAACGTCAGCCGGGCTGGGCGATCCCAACAGGAACGACCCACCCTTGAGCTTTACCTGGGTCTGAGCCATACCCCGTATCCCCTTTCCCTAATACACAAACTCGAGGACTCCAGCAGCACCCATTCCGCCGCCTATGCACATGGTGACCAGTCCATACCGGGCCTTCCGCCGCGCCGCCTCATGCATGATGCTGACCGTGAGGCGAGCTCCCGAGCAGCCGAGCGGATGCCCCAGCGCAATGGCCCCACCGTTGACATTGACCTTCTCCATGTCGAACTCCAGCTGGCGAGAGACCGCCAGACTCTGGGAGGCAAAGGCTTCGTTCAGCTCGATCAGATCGAGGTCCTGCACCCGGATGCCTGCCAGTTTCAGCGCCTTCGGCACAGCCGCCACCGGCCCGATACCCATGACATCCGGATCGACGCCGCCCACGGCGAAGGACCGGAAGATGGCCATCGGCCCCACTCCCATCTCCTGCGCCTTCTCGGCACTCATGACCACAACCGCAGCAGCGCCGTCAGTCGTCTGGCTGGAATTGCCGGCGGTGACGCTGCCGGTCGTGGCGAAGGCGGGCTTCAGCTTCGCCAGAGCCTCGAGCGTGGATTCGCGGCGGACGCCTTCATCTGTATCGAAGACGACCTCCCGCTCCACGGCCTTCTTCCCGTCAAAGGAGACCTGCCTGACCTTGATCGGCACGATCTCGTCCTTGAAGCGGCCCGCATCGATGGCCGCCGCCGCCCGCTGGTGGGAGCGCAGGGCGAAGGCGTCCTGATCGGCCCGGCTGACGTTGTAGCGGCCGCAGACGTTCTCCGCCGTGTGGCCCATCGAAATGTACAGTTGCGGGTAGGTGCTAACAATCTCGGGATGGGGCCGCGGCACGTGTCCGCCCATGGGTACCCGGCTCATGGACTCCACGCCGCCGGCCACGACGATGTCGGCACTGCCCGCCTGGATGTAGTTCGCGCCAATTGCGATGGCATTCAGGCCGCTGGAACAGAAGCGGTTGATGGTAAAGCCGGGGACGCTGGAGGGCAACCCCGCCCGAATGGCAGCATTGCGCCCAATGTTCAGGCCCTGCTCGCCTTCGGGGAAGGCGCAACCGAGTATCACATCCTCCACGCTCTGCGGATCGAGGCCTGGCACCCGGCGGATGGCCTCCCGGATCACCGTTGCGGCCAGGTCCTCGGGGCGCACGTCCTTCAAGGTTCCCCTGGGCGCCTTCCCCTGGGCCAGGCGGGCGCCGCTCACAATCACTGCTTCACGCATGTTGGCCCACCTCCATTAATTCCGCAGGGGCTTGCCGGTCTTCAAGATATGTTGGATCCGATCCTGGGTCTTCTTCTCGCCGCAGAGGGCGACGAACGCCTCCCGCTCCAGGTCAAGCAGATACTGCTCCGTCACGTAGGTGCCCGCCGGTACCTTGCCGCCTGTGAGCACGTAAGCCAACTTCGTGCCAACGAACACGTCGTACTCCGAGGCCCAGCCGCTCAACCGCATGTTGTAGAGTCCCAGTTCCAGCACCGCTCGGCCCTCGGGTCCCCCCACGGGAATGCGGGCGGGTGCGGGGGGGCGGTAGCCTTCCCGGTCCAGCTCCAGCACGGCCTGCTTGGCTTCCCACAGCAGGTGGTCCTTGTTGACCACGATCCGGTCCGTCTTGCGCAGGTACCCCAGGGCCCGGGCCTCTGCCGCACTGGTGGAGACCTTGGCGAGTCCAACGGTCTCGAAGACCCGGTTGAGGATTGGCTGCAGGTCGAGCCCGCTCCCAGCCGCCATCTGACCGGCGCCGCCCAGGCCGCCACCGGAGCTCGGCAGACCCTCCAGGGCCCGGATCAGCATCTCCTTGGTGCCGCCACCGCCGGGGATGAGCCCGGTGCCGACTTCCACGAGGCCCATGTAGGTCTCGGCCGCCGCCACCACCCGGTCCGCGGCGGCGCAGATTTCGTACCCGCCGCCGAGCGTGAGGCCGAACGGCGCCACGACAACGGGCTTGGGAGCGAACTTCAGCGCTGAGCAGGCCCCCTGGAACTGCCGGACCATCATGTCGATCTCATCCCACTCTTCGTCCTGGGCCTCGGAGAGGACCATCATCACGTTGGCGCCGACACAGAAGTTCTCGGTGCGGGCGCTGATGACAAGGCCCTTCCAGTCGCCTCGGGCCAGCTCATCCGCCGCAAACTTCAACATATACGTGACGTCCACACCGATGGCGGACTTAGGCGAGTGCGTCTCCAGCAGCAGGACCCCGTCGCCCATGTCCATCAGAGTCGCGCCCTTCCGAGCCTTGACGACCAGGTTCAGGGTCTTGAGCTCGTCGATGTCGATGACCTCGTCGCTCCGGGGCACCTTCTGCTCGGTGCCGTCAGCGCCCAGATAATAGTTCAGGGTGCGGGTCTGGTCCTTGCGGTAGAAACCGTCAGCCAACACCGCTGCCTTGACCCACTCGGGAAGCACAACGCCCTCGGCCTCCATGCGAGCGACGGACCGGGCCACCCCGATGGCGTCCCAGGTCTCGAACGGCCCGAGTTCCCAGTTGTAGCCCCACTTCATGGCCCGGTCGATGGCCACGAGGTCGTCCGCGATCTCGCCGACCTTATTGGCGCTGTAGACCAGGGTCCGCTTCATGACCTCCCAGAGGAACTGGCCGGCCTTGTCGTCAGCGTAGACCAGAGTGCGCAGGCGCTCCCGCGGGTCAGGCAGCGGCTTGGCGGCATCGAGGGAGGGGAAGTTCGCCTTCTTGCGGGGCCGATACTCGAACGTGTCGGGCTGGAGGGTGGAGACCTGGTCACCCTCCTTCTTGAAGAAACCCTGTCCGCTCTTCTGGCCCAGCCAGCCGCGGGTGACCATCTCCCGCACATAAGTGGGGACGGTAAAGACCGAGGCCTCCACCGGGTCCGCGATGGAGGAGCGGCAGTTGTCAGCCACATAGACGAACGTGTCGATGCCAACCATGTCCAAGGTGCGGAAGGTGGCGCTGCCGGGCCGCCCGATGATCGGGCCCGTCAGGGTATCCACCTCATCGGCGCCGAGTCCCATCTGCTGCATGACGTCCAGAACAGCCATCATGCCGTAGGTGCCAATGCGGTTGCCGATGAAGTTCGGCGTGTCCTTGGCGAGCACAACGCCCTTGCCCAGGACCTTTTCGCCGAACTGCTCCATGAGCGTCAGCACCTGCGGGTCGGTCTCGGGGGTCGGGATCAGCTCCAACAGCTTCATATAGCGGGGCGGGTTGAAAAAATGCGTGCCCAGAAAGCTGCGCCGGAACTCGTCGGGCGCCTCCTCCACCATTTGGGCGATGGAGATGCCCGATGTGTTAGATGAGACTACCATGCCGGGCCTCCAGAAAGCGGCAACCCGCTTCCAGAGGTCCTGCTTGATTGCCAAGTTCTCGACGATGGCCTCAACTACCCAGTCGACGCCGGCGATGCGGTGCAGGTCATCCTCAAAGTTACCGGGCGTAATCAGCTCCAGGGCTTCCTTCGCGTAGACGGGCGATGGCTTCATGGTGGCTAGCTTCTGCAGAGCGCCGAGGGCGAAACGGTTGCGAACTGGTTTGGCATCGAGCGTCAGGCCCTTCTTGGCCTCGTCCGGCGCCAATTCCTTCGGGACGATGTCCAGTAGCAGGCTGGGAATGCCCACGTTGGCCAGGTGGGCCGCGATCTGCGAGCCCATGATTCCGGCCCCCAGCACCGCCACTTTCCGGATCGTCATATGCATGGCAATATCCCCCTCCCAGTCGGATCGCGTCGCCAATCCTTAGTAACCCGAACGTTTGGTAG
>DAHVXO010000090.1 GCA_027356675.1 Symbiobacteriaceae bacterium
TCACGGTCGTAGTGGGCGTACACCCGATGGAGATCAGCGACAGTGGCCGGGTCAGCCCACTGCTCAAAGAAGCGAAGATCATGCCACGTGTCATACTCCGACCCGTGCACTGCCAGCGCCAAGGCCGTGACCGCGTCGTACAGGAGCACCTTCAGGCGACCGTCACAGCACTGTTTGGCGATGAGCAGTTCTCCCCGCCGCAGCTTACGCGCAATCCACAGGGCATGATACCAGAAGTCGCCGATGCTGTTAAGCGCTTCCTGCTCAGTCGGGAGCGTCTGAACGGTCTTCGCAGCGACCATCCGTGGGAGGTTGCTGAGCAGCCCATCCTTATCCGACAGAACACGGTATCCGCGCCGCAGCACGCCACCTGCAACAGCAATCTTCCCTTCGATTTCTCGACGCAGTTTGCGTGGTACAAGCCCCACCAAAAACGGGGCTCGCGATTTGATTCCGATATACCGGTTGAGGATTCGAATATGGGCCGTGCGCAGAAAGTTGAAATCTACATCCAACGCTCCATCAAACAAGACTCTGCGTTCATGGTCGCCCGTTATGGTGCGCTCCAGGAAGGTGACGATCGGCGTACCTATTTCGTGAACCCATTGCGATGAGTCAAGATACCGCGAGGGGTCGTCCGCAAGCAACAGCAGGTCGAGATCCGAGAATTCATCGGCCGGCCTGTCCGTGAGGCGGGCCCTGGACCCGACGATGACCGCTCCACGCACATCGCTTCGACTGGTGGCCCAGGCGACAATGCGCTCTGTCAACATCCCCATGGAGGCCGTCGTGTTTCCGATCATGCTACAGCTCCTTTTGCCCGTGTGTCCCTTGGCCACTGCCTGCATGCTTATTCGTCATTGAGCTTCCGTACGTAGAGGTCGGATAACTCGGGTTCCACCCGATCTTCCGGATTGCCCCAAATGACACGGTTCACTTGCCGGCCCAGGTCTTCTGTTCGCCTGTCCAGCGATCACGATTCGCCCAGTACGGGCACCGCGGGCACGTTTCCCCTTGCGGGTAATCAATACCCTCTTCGTGGGGACAGCCGATCATCCGGTCTGCGATGCCGACACGTTGGACATGGTGTTGATCCAAGAAGGCGAGGATTTCTGCCATAATCGTCGGGTCCGTCCGGACATCGACAAGGTCCGACTGCCACTTTCTCAATACTGCTACATCGGAACTCTGTTCGGACGTAACAATGCCAACAACGGCTTTGGACGCACGGGAATCGTCGGGGCCATAATAGGCAATCGTCGCAACAGGATAGCCAGTCTTCCGCCGAGCCTTGCGCTCCAACCGATACTGTGGATTATGGCGAGGCGACATCACGCTGCCCTCTCCTCCCGTCCGCCTGCAACCCCAATGCCGGATGGCCTTGCGGGTTTTGACTCAGTTGCACGTTGGACCATGTGTTGGTGTTCTCGACATCCGCCGAACGTCATGGCGCTCAGCCGCCGGCGCAGCCCGTGGCTGGAGCGGCTTGTTATGCCGGTCTTGTCTCTCCACTACTCGTCCCAGGATCGGTGCGCGGTTGCCTCTTCATCCACCCAATCCTCCTCTTCCCAGGTCATTCCCTTGCGTCCTGGAACTTTGCGCGTCGGGCCTGGCCGGTATAGCAAACACGATTTTGGACCGTAGCAAAACGTCTCGAATCGATCGCTGCGCTTTCCCGGATTCCAGTGGTCAATGATCATTTCAACAGGCATCCGACAGCCCCAGATACAGTCTCGACACCTTGCCTCGTAGGTGCGCGCATCCAGACGCCGATGACCGCGCTCTCGGTAGGTTGGTAGATCGGGCGGCACGCCGAACCACGGAGGGGGATCGTGGGGTACCTGCCCGGGCCGTTCAACCACTCTAAGTTTGCTTGTCTTGTAGTATTCGGCCGCGTCGCGACGGCTGTCCAGAACGAGTTCCGACTCACCGCTGACGACCATGAAGACGCAGATCTGGTGCTGTTGCTGGGCAGCTTTGCCGATTGCGACCAGGAACTCGCCTTGCCGGTCACCGACGGTTCCACGGAGACGAAGCACATAGCCCAGGTATGTGTGGCTGCGTTCGTCGAAGGAACGGGTCAGGTGGATGCGAGGTTGAATGGAGGCCACCATCCCCTCCCAGCGAGTCTTAAGCATCGTTGTCCACAAGACCGGTTCGCAACAATCCTGGTCCCTCCTCCGTTTGTCATTCGGCCTAACGTCCTGGCGCTCAGCGGTGGAGCAATCGTGGGGACATCCGATCATTCGGTCTGCGATGCCGATAGCACAAACAGACCGATTTTTTGAATCTGCATACCGTTGAAATCAAACAAGTAACCGCCTCCCGTAGGGCAGGGCGCTGAAGTTCGATTGCAGGTTTTCGCCTGCGGTTGCCGTATTATTTCTGGTTTCGCTGCAAAACCCCTTCTGCAAGGCGTTTTTCAAGTGCCAGGCGGGGCTTCTCCCCCGCCTGGGACGGGCAACCAGGTCGCAGGCACTTCTTCAACCAGGGGAAAGTTCTTGCCGGCAGCTCTCAAGTCAGTTGCCGCTGTCCGTCATTTGGGACGGTCCCGCTGGCTTGTAGGCGCCTGCCTTTTGGGGCAAGACAAAATCGAGTTCACCGTAGGTTCTGGAAGCAAGGAATCCGTTCCATTAAAGCAGAGCCGCAAACGGGTGGCGGGAACAGGGATGCGGCCTCGATACGACCTCTTTAGGGTACTTATGGAGAAAGCCCTATGCATTTATAGTTCTTCCAGCGACGCCGTTGACCAACACTTTTTTGAAGCTGCGAAGGAAATGGGCTCCTTGATCGCTCGGAACCATTACGCACTCATCTACGGCGGGGCCAAAGTGGGCCTGATGGGGGCAGTCGCCAGAGCCGTCCAGGAGCACGGCGGAAAGGTCATAGGGGTCATCCCCCAAGCGCTTAGGGAAAAGGGAATCGCCTTTGAGCAAGCCGACGAGCTAATCGTTGCCAACGATATGCGGCACCGCAAGGCGATCATGGAGGAGAGAGCGACGGCATTTGCCGGGCTTCCGGGCGGGTTTGGCACATTGGAAGAAATCCTGGAGATTCTGACCCTCAAGCAGCTTCAGTTCCACGCCAAATCGCTGGTCTTACTGAACGTTAACGGCTTCTATGACCCCCTCATTTTGCTGTTTGAGCACATCTATCGGGAGCGTTTTGCGAAAGCCGATTACCGGCACCTCTATCATGTTGCCGCAAACGTCACTGACCTGTTTGAATACCTGGAGGGTTACCAGCCGCCCAGACTGCAGAGCAAGTGGTTTTGACAGACAACGGGGGCGTCCAGATATGCCAGAGTAGCCGGATCTGCATGTGCTCAGGCAGCGCATCGATGGCGCGCTCACTGGTCGGGCCGTAGTGGCGGCATAGGTTTACAACCCCATCGTCGTGAGAGCGGTGCTCCCCATGCCGCAGTGGCTGGAAGGGCGCCGGCTCTCCGCGCTCTCACACCGTGGGAAGTTCCTCACCATCCACTGGGATGACCAATCACTCATGGTGGTCAACCCGATGCTGACCGGGCTGTTCGCCATTACCCCGCCGGGGGCGAAGCGCACGAAGGATACCGTCTTCACCATCACCTTTGAAGGAGACGTTCATCTCCGCTACCGGGATGATAAGCAGATGGGCAAGGTATACCTGCTGCGCGGGGAAGACCCCGCCAAAGCCGTGCCGGGGTTCGCCGACCTCGGGCCGGAGGCCGATCCCGGGACCTTCGATGACGAGGGCTTCATCCGGCGGGGGCGCAAGCGCCAGTACGAGGTGCGGAACCTGCTGCTGGACCAGTCGTTCCTGGCAGGCATCGGCAACGCCTACGCCGACGAGATCCTGTTCGAAGCCCGGCTCCATCCGAAGCGGAAGCTGTCCTCGCTGTCCGCGCAGGAATGGGCCAACCTGGCCGGGGCAGTGCGAACCGTAGTCGCTGAAGGGGTCAGGGAAGTCGAGAAGGGCCTGCCTCCCGGCCTTGGCGTCAAGGTGCGCTCGCACATGAAGGTGCGGGGCCGGGAGAACACGCCCTGCCCGCGTTGCGGAACCCGCGTTGTGCTGCGGAGTCTGGGATACCTCGAGACGAACTTTTGCCCGGGTTGCCAGCCGGCGCCCCCGGGCCAGATCTACTGAGACGCCCTGTATGTCCCCTGTTTCATTCCTGCGCAAAAGCACTGCCGCTCAAGGGCAACGCCTGGAACACAGTGGGAAGTTCAAAGGTAAGAGAGCGGAATGAAGATCAAGCACCTGACGAGGAGGGCCAGGTACCTGAATATGCCGGCACCGCCCTTTGCGGAGACTGACGAACTAGGCAGGAGAGCCGGGAAGGCATTTCGCGAAAATCGGTGTGGTCCAGCCGGTCCAGGTGTTCCAGCGCTTGGGCCAGGGTGGGGCCCCAGCCAACTCCAGCCGCCCAGCGGTCGGCGGCGAACTCTTGGCGCCGCATCAGCGAGGCCAATTCGTGGAAAGTGGCACGGGGGGCGGCCGTCCATTTGAAATCGGTTTCGGGCAATGGGGTATCAAGGTCACCTTAGGTGCTCCCACTTGGTCAGGCGGCCGGGGCAAAGTCCGGTTGACTTGACATGAACTTGCCAAACCCCTCTGGGGACGACGTAACCCGGTTGCGAGAGCCCGCGGTCACACTTGCACTCAGCCGCGGGGTGCCTCTCCCATTCCTTACGCGCTCCTGAGGCTCCTATCCCGCATCTCTTTACGTCACTGAGGCGCCTATCCCGATTCTTTATGGACGGGTTCCGAACCAGCGCACCAAACCCTGGAGTCCTTCAGCCACGCCCCATGCGGCCATCAGCCGCTGGGGCGTCCTGCATTGCGCCGGCTTTGCCCGTCCTGACCCGTCGCATTTCGCTCAACCTGGCCCTCAGCCGCGGTCACACCGGCTGAGGCCAGACGCCTCCCTATCCCCTGGGGGTGGTACTCTCAGGCACTACTGCCAGTAAGGCTCTGCGTGCCTGGGTTTCGAATCCCGCCCTTCTGATCCGCTCTTGGCGTTCGTTTCCCTCAAGACTTTACGTTCCTGAGGCTCCTATCCTGTTCCTGTCCCGTCTCTTTATAGACCCCTGACCATTCTCGCGGTTCCTCGCGGCTCTTCCACCGGGATCTGTGACCTCTCCATCTCCTATATGTTGAACATATTTACAGATACGTCTTGTTTTAACGTCCAATACATGATAATATCAATCCTGATGAGTCCCGTTATATGGTTGTGATGCCGAAATCAGGAGGT